>CAKZYM010001059.1 GCA_937884685.1 uncultured Calothrix sp. | reverse complement strand
TGTAAACCTTAGCCTCCCTACTTTATACCCACTTGTGTGTACACCGTAGCCTTATCAAGGAGAGGGGAGATAAAGCGTAGCTTTTTCAGGATGAGTTAATCGCTGTACCTCAGTTGCTTGATAAACGCTATATTAAAAATCAGGGGTTTTCAATCACTTCATATCAGGACTTACGCAACTGTCACAACACTAGGGCGTGTTTTCAAACTCGTTGTATCCTAATAAAAAGGTAATTTTGGGCAGGGTGCATTGATGAATCGAGGAGATTTAAGTAACGAGCAATGGGAGCGGTTAAAACCATTACTTCCACCACAGAAACCTCATACTGGCAAGCCAAGTAAAGACCACCGAACAGTCATTAATGGAATTCTGTGGATTCTTAGAACGGGAGCGCCCTGGCGAGATATGCCTGAACATTACGGCCCGTGGGAAAGCGTCGCAACAAGGTTTTACAGATGGCAAAAAAATGATATTTGGAACCAAATTTTAGAATCGTTGCAGGCGATTACCTTCGGTAGAGCTTCGCTTAACGCCGATAAGGAAGGACATCTTGATTGGGATGTACATTACGTGGATGGAACAGTGATACGCGCCCATCAACACGCCGCAGGCGGTAAAAAAGGGGCGAAGAAGATGAAAAACTAGGTCGTTCTCGTGGTGGGTTCAGTACTAAAATACACATTCGTTGTGAAGGCAAAGGTAAACCGATAACTTTTCTTCTCAGCCCAGGTCAGCGCAACGAGTCACTTTTTCTCGAACAATTGATGGAACAAGGTGCTGTTAAGCGTTCTGGAAAAGGTCGTCCGCGTATTCGCCCTTTAAGACTGGTTGGAGATAAAGGTTATACGGGTCGTAGAATACGTAATTACCTCCGTCGTCGTGGTATCCGTCTAACCATCCCAAGACTAAGCAATGAACCGCGTCGCGGTTCATTCAATCGAGAAATCTACCGTCAACGTAACCTTGTAGAGCGTGCTATCAATCGAATCAAACAGTTCCGCCGTATCGCAACGCGATACGAAAAGCTTGCTCAAAATTATACTGCTATGCTGATGATCGCATTAATTTTGCTGTGGTTATAGTTTGAAAACACGCCCTAGGCTGGTGCGTGACACTGAAAACCTTATCACTACGTTAAAAGTTAATCAAAGTGTCACAGCACCCTACAAAAAAATGTGCCGGTTGCGTAAGTCCTACATATAAAGAGCCAAATTAAGAGGGTATATTTAAATTATGATTTGATACTTTTTTAATACTTTGCTGCCAGAAGATAGCATTAATTAAAGACAATATTAACGCCAAGCTCTGCAATATCAACAAGGGGAAGCGAAGCAATTTCATCTCTACTAAACCATTTGCAAAAATCGGTTGTGCCATTAACTTCATTCCTCAAATCACCACCAAGGTAATTAGTGTGGTAAATGATGCGTATTCCATGAAAATTTTGCTCTCCCGAATCATCATGAATCGAATTCACATTAGCAACAGTTGCTATTTCAACATTTACACCAGTTTCCTCCATAATTTCTCGAACTGCAGCCTTCTCTGGGTGTTCCCCGAAATCTATCCCACCACCAGGGAGTGTCCATTGACCCACCCAGCGTGGTAGTTGTTTTGAAAGCCGACATAACAATAACTTTTCCTCATTAACTACTAGTCCATACGCTGAAACTCTCGTGTATTGTTTTTTAATCTGAATCATAAGATTTGCTATTTGTTAGTTGAGATGACCGCTGTTTTCTTGTCTGTAATGATAAGCCCATCCCAAAAGACCCAGTATAAAATATTATCCTGCTATTGAGATTACAATGAGAATCAGAAAGCTAGATTGAGAAAAAAACAACAAATACTATGTATTAAAGACTGATAAAACTGCACATAATTAGCATCATAGATTATTTTTTTTCACTAGACTAAAATAATCGCTATCATTAGCATTAAGAAGCATCTAAGAGATAAAAATCGGGGTAAAGTCGAATGGGTAAATCAATTGTTGAATTAGTTGATAGCTTGCCTACTGATAATATTACTGTCAAAGTATTAAAAGCACTTGATTATATTGTACCCGGCGAGTGGGAAAATTTTACAAACTTTGACGATGCCATCAGTCAAATTACGGGAGAAACTAAGTCAAAAAAAATCAAAAAAATTCGCAAACAAGCCGTTAAATTATACGAAGATAAAAATAACGGATATCAAACTGCTGTTTGGCTTTATCAAACCCTTGATAATACAGATAAAGTTGTAGGTGCTGCTGCTTTAGCTAATAAAATTGGCAACAGTTTTAGTTTTATACCCTTTCTACAACAGTTAACTCCAAAAGCCGATACTTTGCAAAGTATTGATTTAAAAATGAAATTGGTCGCGGAATTAATTGCTTATAGCAAACTGAATGGTCTTACCCTTTCTCCTCAAAAATTCGCTGCTTCTCTCAAGGATAATTATCAAAATGAAGCGCTGATGCGAATGGTAGCTTTAGTTTGTATTGATGGAGTGCTTCCTTTAGGTGCCAATTTCGTCCCTAAAATTGAAAAAGATATTACTCAAAGAGAAAATTTACAAAATAATCCGGCTTTTTCTGCGGTTACTCAATTTATCCCCACTACAGATAAAACTGGCTTTATTAATGATAGTTTTAAAGCAGTTGATGATTGGATGGCTAAACTAACCGACTCTGTTGGTTTAACTCGCGAATCTGTAGCCGGTCATCTGAGTAATTTTATAGATATTGCTGATGATAAGTTTGATTATTTAGCAGCTTTCTTAGATGCTAGCACCAATTATTTCGAGCATACCGGAATTCAAACTGTTGCGCGGAAATTAATCAAAGAAGCATATCAGGAAACTGATTAAACTAATGATTTTATAAATTAATAAATCGAATTATAAAAGCGTATTAGTGCTGCATTTACAAATGTTGATAATCATACTTGCAGCACTGTTTATTAATTTATAACTTACGATAGATGCTAATAAAAAAATATTTTTTTGCTCCTGCAATATCTCTGATACTTCTTTAGATAGATGTCAAACACATAGAAACTAGGGGCTAACTACATGCATTAATATTTTTCATTATTACAATAATCTACCGCTTTAGAGTATTGAAAATAATATATATTTATGTATTCATCCAGGCAGATTTACAATTAATTGTTTTTTAAGTCTATTTAAATAGCCGCTAAATAGTTAGTTATCGCTTGCTTTCCAATATATAACGCTAATATTACCCAATATTTTCAACTGGTTATATTTTAAAGTTTTGATGAAGATACTGTAGTTTTTTAATAAAAGCCCCTTTTTTATATGATAGACTCTTGACAGAATGTTAGATAACTTTGAATAAGTTGAGTTGGTCTCAACTGACTACTGCAATAGTAAGGAAAATTGTTTTCCATGCAGTTTAGACTTAAGAAAAAGTGATTTAACATCGAATCCCTACTGAAACGGCAAGTTCGGCGAATATTGGTTCCCTCTTATCAATGGATAGAATCTATTTATGGTTTCAAACCGTAAATGTCTGTAGTTATTCAAATCATTTGCCCTAAGTTTTTTTTGGAGCGACATATATATCGGACTTTAAGTTTAGAAATCTTACTTGCGGTAGTCGCATTTCCACTCCGAGAAATTTTAAATTACTCCTGGATGAAAGCGTATATAAGTGTGACTTCCCAAAAGTATCTGCTATTAATCCATTCTGCTAAATTTTGCAGAGGAATAATAGCAATGATGAATGGCTGAAACAAACTGACTCTAGCTGCGAATCATAGCTTATTGTACGCCTAGCAAATATTTATTAATTTGGTGATTGATGAGGCTATTTGCTAAATCTGTATTAACTAAATGCGAAATATTTTGCTTCCAGAGTTTAAAATTTTGTTACGAATAAAAAGTAAGATAAATCTTTGAAAGCCATAGATTCTAGTGCTTCGCAGATGCATATAGTTGTTGCGAGCATGTTCGGGCCGTGATGGCATAATACATAAGGTGGTGAAAATATTGACTAGAAAAAAGACTCAGATACACAAACCTACAAAATTCAATTGATGCAGGAATCTTTTCAATCTGGAGGCTTATAACCTACTTGATAAAAGTTAACTTAAATAGTATTAATGATTGAGGAAATCTTAGCAATTTGAAGAAAATATGGCAGAATACTGGCAATAGAACTTAAGAAATGATAAGAGTCATTAGTAAACCATTTAACCAAATTTATTTAGTATTAATCAAGGAGAGTATTTCCATGAAGAGATTTATTGGTGTTCCGTAAATATCAAATATCTCACTTGTAACGACCAAGGGATAACCCCTAGCTCTTGCACAGCTAGAGGTCAAAATTCCCAAGGTTAGTTGTACATCGTAAACCAAATCGTGCCGTCGCCATAGAATCTTGTCAGGGATTTAACGTACAGCGATGCACGACTATTGAAGACAACTTATAGAAATTATGTCATACCAATTCAGTTTCCTACAAGCTTTTGCAGGATACTATTTCGTAGGAAGTAGGTTTCTGACTATTTCAATCCGAAATGTACTGTCAAAAAGGTCACAAGCAAAATTGCGGGTGCATGTTTCTTGGCAATTTGAGACTATGCGACTCGAAGATATAGGTAAATATCGAACGCACATTTGTTATAGATTGAGACATTTTCGCCTAGTGTCTCTGTATTGGACTGCTATAGGCTATAGGATTCTGACTTATAGATGTCTTTGTCCGACCATTAATAGACTTAATAATTTAAATAATCACTATTTTACGGAGTTAAAGAAGTTTCTCAACCGGTCTTCGAGTGACTGGATTAGTGGTTATATATTTGACACTTACTTGAATAAATGTCTATGTAAATATTTATTGCAGAGCAAACTTTCTAAAAATAGAAAGACTCTGGGATTGCAGTCGCATCCCGATTGCAGAATATGTCAATCAATTTTGGATTTTGGATTTGCGATTTTGGATTAACGTTCGCGTAGCTTGTCCTTCGGACATATTTAGATTTTTCCATAGTTAAAACTAGGGGTTTGAAACCAATCAATATTCAATCTAAAATCTAAAATCTAAAATCTAAAATCTAAAATCTAGAATATGTCAGTCATTTGAGTTAATCCATGTAAATAACTGAGATAGTGAGGTCATGGGAACAATGCAGAGTGTATTCTCCCAAGAACAGCTGTTTTCAAAGATAGTCCCTATTTTTGGTGAAAGTCTTGCGGAGCAGGATATAAAAGGCTGTTTGAAGGATTTAGAGATAATTGAACCAAAAGCCGTAAAGCTATTTTGGCAATCAACAGAAGCCAAACCCGGTATTTATGTTGTGCTTGTAGGTAGAGTTCGTATTCTTGATAATTCCGATAACTTAGTTGCGACAGTTTCATCCGGTACAGCTTTTGGAGAACAGACTTTATTTCGAGAACAACCTTTCCTTTTCCTAGCTGCTAGAGCTTCAAGTTCTGTAAAACTTTGTTTTATCCCAGATGAAGTTCTGTATGAGTTAATGAAAACAAATCCTCAAATTCGGGAGCATATTTATAAACGGGCAGAGTTTTGGGATTTACTGGTGCTATCTCGTCAAAATTCTCAATTACCGAGCAGTACTTCTCCTGAAAAGCTTTTCAAAGCTTTATCTCAATTTGAGCGATATCAAATTCAATTAGGAGAGGACATTTCCGAATTACACTTAAATACCAAACTATTATTACTGCAACAAGGAGAACTCAAAAATGCGCGGGATGAAAAATTAATACCGGGCTATATTTACACTAATTTGCAAGAAAAATTACAGGTAATACAGCCAACTATTGCCTATAGGCTGAAAAAAGCCGAATCTATCACAGTTCTAGAACAATGTCCGCAACTAGATAGATGGTCTGACCCGTCAGAGGTATTACCCTCTACAGAAGACTATAAAAATAGTTCTAAATCTTGGGTAAAACCATCCCGAATCAACAACGAGCGCAAAGTGATTCCGTTTCCTCCCCAGGGTAAACAGGAACAGGATAAGCGTTTATTATTTCCATCACCCAAAGTTAAAGCCAAACAATTTTGGCAGAATTTTACCAAAAGCTATCCTTTCTTTGCTCAGCAAAGCGGTTCTGATTGTGGTGCAGCTTGTTTGGTGATGATTGGTAGGTATTGGGGACAACGTTTAAGCGCTAATCGCGTGCGGGAAATTGCTAATATTAGCCGGGATGGTGCATCTTTACGAAGTTTAGCAGCGGCTGGTGAAAGCGTTGGTTTTGCTTCTCGTCCGGTAAAAGCGACTCTGGATAAATTGAGTCAACAAACTTTACCAGCTATTGCTCATTGGGAAGGGAAACATTATATTGTCGTTTATCAAATTACTTCTAAAAAGGTAATTGTTTGCGACCCTGCTATCGGTCAGTGCAGCTTTACTCATGATGAATTTAAAGCCAAGTGGACTGGTTATGCTTTGTTGCTACAGCCTACGGTTAAGCTTAAAGATGCTGAAGGGAAGAGTACCGGACTGTGGAAATATTTGGAATTAGTTAAGCCCCACTGGAAAATACTTGTAGAAATTTTCGTTGCTTCGTTAATTATTCAAGTATTTGGACTAATTACGCCGTTATTTACACAATTGCTTCTAGATAAAGTAATAGTTCAGGGGAGTATTGTTACTTTAAATGCAGTTGGTCTGGGATTGATTATTTTTGGATTGTTTCGCATTGCTGTAAATGCGGTCAGACAGTATTTGTTATCGCATACTGCAAACAGAATCAGCGTTGCGATGCTCGTAGGTTTTCTCAAGCACACCTTTCGCTTACCTTTGAGTTACTTCGAGTCTCGTTATGTTGGTGATATCACTTCTCGTATCCAGGAAAACCAGAGCATTCAGAGTTTTCTTACTGGGGAAACGCTGTCCATTGTGCTGGATTTACTGACGGTAATTGTTTATATGGGAATGATGTTCTGGTATAACTGGCAACTGGCTATATTAGTGCTATGTATTGTGCCCCCGTTCTTTATTTTGGCATTAGCAAGCACCAGTATTCTCCGTAAGATGTCCAGAGAGATATTTAACGCTAGTGCAGAGCAAAGTAGTTATTTGATTCAATCGCTAACCGGGATTCGTTCGGTACGCTCTATGGCTATTGAACAGACAGTACGTTGGCGTTGGGAAGAGTTGCTAAATCATCTGATAAAAATCGATTTTAAAGCGGAAATAATTGGATTACGATTACAGATTATCAGTTCGAGTATTGACACTATTACGACTACAGGTTTGTTGTGGTATGGCTCCTACTTGGTAATTGACGGTCAACTTACCATTGGTCAATTAATTGCTTTTAATATGCTATTAGGTAATGTGATTAGTCCCTTTAAGCGACTATCGTTAGTGTGGAATGATTTTCAAGAAATACTGATTTCTGCCGAACGTCTCAATGATGTTTTAGAAGCCGAACCAGAAGAAGATTTACTTTTAAAACCTCGTAAAGCGATATCTAGACTTCGCGGATATATTCGCTTCGATAACGTGACTTTTCGCTATCACTCAGAAAGCGAGAAAAACGTTTTAGAGAATCTCAATTTTGAAATTCATCCAGAGCAGATGGTAGCAGTAGTTGGACGCAGCGGTTCCGGGAAAACCACGCTTTCAAAGCTGATTTTGGGTTTATATCCTGCCACAAATGGAAAAGTGATTATTGACGGTCATGATGTATCTAAAATTGCTTTAAAATCACTCCGGCGACAAATTGGCGTTGTAGACCAGGATACTTTTTTATTCGGTGGAACCATCAGAGAGAATATTGCTCTTGCTCATCCAGAAGCTTCTTTAGAAGAGATTATCGAAGCGGCTCGTTTAGCCGGAGCAGATGAATTTATACAGGAATTACCAATGGGTTACGAAAACCAAATTGGTGAAGGTGGGGGAATGCTATCCGGAGGACAACGACAGCGTTTAGCTATAGCTCGTGCTTTGTTGGGTAATCCCAGATTTCTAATTTTTGATGAAGCTACTAGTAGTTTAGATGCAGAATCCGAAAGAATTATTCAAAACAACTTAAAAACAATTCTCAAAGGACGCACAAGTCTGATTATTGCTCATCGTCTTTCCACCGTCCGTAATGCTGACTTACTTTTAGTCTTAGACCAAGGTGTATTAGTAGAAAGTGGTACTCACGACGAATTGATTGCTAAAAAAGGTCATTATTACTACCTCAATCAACAGCAGTTATCGCAAGTGGGATGAGGAAGTAATAAGTA
>CAKZYM010001058.1 GCA_937884685.1 uncultured Calothrix sp. | reverse complement strand
CAAGATGCTCTCACTACGATTTTGTATTTCGGTTTCTGATTAAAATTCCTTTATTTTGCAATAGCTTCTAGTTTTGATTTTTCTAAATCACTTTCACATACAATAAATTGCTTTTCAAATTGTGAAAGCTGTTCTAATAGAAACTCACGTAGGCTAGCTTCACTTTTATCGCTAACTATTGACATCAAGGAAAATAGTA
The DNA here is from genome assembly GCA_937884685.1 of uncultured Calothrix sp. Classification (GTDB taxonomy): domain Bacteria; phylum Cyanobacteriota; class Cyanobacteriia; order Cyanobacteriales; family Nostocaceae; genus Rivularia. The sequence continues at coordinate 7,879 of CAKZYM010001058.1, read as the reverse complement.
AATTCTTAAAATCTTCTTGATGCCAAAATTCTAACTGAGGAAGATTTGTAGACGGACGACGTAATTCTAAATCGTCTTGTTTGGTAAATTTACTGTGACAAAATACTATCGGTGTTTCAATCCCGATTTGAGGTAAAGATGCTACAACTCGACTCAAATCACCGGGATAAATGTTCTCGTATCCGTCAGAAACTATTGCGATTACGTCTGGGTTCCCTTTAACAGCATCTAATACAGATGTAGCAATGTCGGAATATCCTTCTGGTATCGGTAATTCATCAAGCGTTCCACCCACCTGATAGACTTTTAGCTTGTTGCAGCATTTCTCTAAAACTAACTTTAAAGCAACCGATTGAGCCAAACAACAATATTGGCGATTGCCATAACTTTTCGTCGAAGCGGAAGCGTCAAACACTAGCGCTAGGGTTCCATCAAAACGAGGTAATTTAGAAGCTGCTTGGTTAACGTAATTTTCCACAGCTTCTATAAGCTGTTCGGATTGACCAGCACGGTAAATATGGACTAATGTTGCTGCAATATCACCGCGATTTGTAGCTGTAACAGTTTTAGGCCTTTGCTGTTGATTGTTTAAAATTTGGGTGTAATTCTGGTGTAATTCTCGATAATCACCAGTTGCAGTTTGCAATCCTTGATAACGGTAAAGCAATTGCAAAATATTTTTTACTCTTTCTCTATCGTTGACAAACCGCAATAAATTTTGATTCAAATATGTTTCATCTTCACCCAAAGAGATGATTTGGGCACAAGCACGAGCGACATTTTGACCTAAAGCATGTTCTAAGCAATCCACAACAGCAGGACGACGACAGATTGTCATATCAAAGCATTCTGGATGCTCAAAAATATATTTAAGAATAGCTCTGGTTGTATGTTTATGATTTGCTCTAACTCGTTTTAAAGCTAGAAATACAGTTAATACTTTATCCGGATGAAGAATAGTTAAGAGAAAATTGGTAACACTTTCTAGAGTTAAACGAAGATTGTGAGAAAATCCTTTTCGAGAAGCTTTTAAAAGTTGAAAAAGAATCCGTAAACGCTGTTCTGGTGTAACTATTTCTATAACGCTGAAAAGCGCATATAATTCGGGATTGTAATTGTATGCTTCTTGATGCAAATTTTCATCGTCCCATTCCGGAGGTTTACCATTATGTCGCAATACAAAAGGTTGATTGTGAAGGGATAGATGATTTAGAAAACTGAAGAGTATAGATTGATTATTCATTTTTTAAAAGTAAAGTAACGCTATGAACGCGAAGCGTTTTTCTTTAGGGTAGTTCAACGCAAAAGTTATTACACACAGAGGAAATAGAGAAGATTATTAGTCCACGTTAGCGAAGCGTGTCCGGAGGACATAGGTGGTGAGACAAGGAAAGGGGTGTCGGTTTCCGTCCCCAAATAAGCGCGTTAGCGTTAGCGTCTCCTGAAAGGAGATACCCGGAGGGACTTTGTTTGTGTAGCCCCAGACTTATAGTCTGAGGGTATAATCTATAAATAATTACCAATTACCAAATTAATGCAACTCACTTCCACCTTTACGAAGCAAATATCTATCGCTAATTAATTTCAAAGTTACTCTTCCAAACAGTGGATGAGTTCTTTCTATTGCAGGTTGAATAACTACACCTTCCATCATGCAATCTGGAGAAAGTAGGCTATCTTTGTTATTGAATTTAGAAACGATTTCTTTACTGTAACCACCAGAGTAAAGTAAAGGTGCTGTTGGTAAATTAAATTCTTGGCAGAAAGCAGCGAAATCCTGATAATTCAAAAATGTTTTACCGCGACGTACAGCAAATAAAGCAACACCAATTTTACCGTTATTTAAACCGTATTTAATATCTTGAACGCCGTATATTTCTCCAAAAACCTGAGTATCTGCTGGAAGTTTTTGTAGAACTTCGTTTTCGTGATAAGCGCGAATGTAAACCAGATTTTTATTGGTTTCGTTATCTTTCCAAAAATAGTTGTGGCTACCAATTTTAACTGTAGAATCTTCATCTACTAAAACAGTAAAATTAGTTCCATGAATCTTCTCAGTAACTACTACTTCTTCACCTTCAGCAAACATATCTGGATAGCGCTTTAGATGCTGAGGAGCGGGAAATTTATAATGTCCGATATGATTTTCCATATCCCCGTTCATTGTTTTAGGAATTGGATATTCATATTTAGTAATTCCGAAATGCTCGGTGTAATCATCTCCAATACTTCCTGTAAAATCTTCACCCACAGGAATTAGCAAACCTTCTGAAAAAATACCTCTCAGTTTTGCAGCACGCAGTCTTTTTCTATAATAAGAAGCTATTCCAAATTCTTCTACATACTTATCGGGAATCACGCTATCAATAGGAAAATAAAAGGCTAAATCTCCTACTTGAAAATTGCCTTTAGCCGCAATCACTTGATATCCCATTCGGCTGATAGAAATAATGTCTAATCTATCAGCATTAGGATGAGATTCGACGCGATTAATTTCAATAACTTCAACTTTGAATATGCTCATATTTCACCTCTCTTGGAAAGTCGCGAGGCTATAAATAAATCTATTTATAGATATTTTGTAAATTTTTAATCTGTGTTGGGAGCAGATTAATTGTTTATTGTATACTACGAATATAATACAAAGAATATAAGTGTGTCAATAAATATCGATATTAGAAAATTCAAGAAATTATTAATTAGCTGTATATTTATCTAAAAGTTGCTGAAGTTTTTCAGCAGTATCGGTTTTAAGAATAGGTGTATAAGTAACAATCTTCAGATTTGAATGATCTACGACTCATAACATTGTGTGGTAAATAACTGAATGTCCCACATTTGGGTGTTCGTAATCTTTTCTTCCTACTGGTCTACCTTGAACATCATGACGAGACCACCACTGACGGAATTCCGGACTAACGCGCTGTAAATCTTCTACTAGCTCAATAAACCAAGGATTCCCAGCATTGCGATCGCAAGCTGCGCGGAATTGAGCCAAAGCTCTTTGTGCATGTCCTTCCCAATCTATTAAAGTTCTGCGTAGACTCAAGTCTGTAAACATTATCCAAATTTATGGGAGGGGTTAAAGCAGATATTCCATTACCTTATGCGGAAATAATGATTAAAGAAATTATGATTTCCGGTGCATTTATGTTTCCCCGACAAGCACCAAAAGATTTACTAGGGTTAGCATTTGCTGGAGTTTTAAATTTACAAGCGATTCAAACCCATATTTATGACTTAGCAGATGCCAATAAAGCAATTGAAGCAGCATTAAAAATGAAAGGTTTAGATTACTGTATCTTGTCACCGAATGAAAAATAATTATACAAAATAATCTATTTTTAACGGCTCCCTCTCCTTGATAAGGAGAGGGTTGGGGTGAGGTCAATCAATATCTTCCTTTAATAAAGAGAATATTGGAGTGAATTTAATCAATCTTCTCTCCCAAAACAAATCTCACAAACCGACGAACTCGAATACTTTCACCAACAACAGAAACTACCTGTTTAATTTGTTCTTCCACAGACAACTTCGGATTGCGAATAAAAGGCTGATTCATCAAAGTAATTTCCTTCAAATGCTTTTCAATACGTCCCTTAACAATCTTTTCCTTGATATTATCTGGTTTATTAGCTAAATCATCCCGCTCTATTTCGATAGCTTTTTCTTGCCCAACTATCTCTTTAGGAATATCTTCCAAATTCACATATTTAATATTAGAATAAGCAGCAATTTGCATCGCGATATCTTTCACCAAAACTTGAAAAGCTTCAGTTTTAGCAACAAAATCAGTTTCGCAATTCACCTCTAACAAAACTGCTACTTTACCACCAGTATGAACATAGCTGGAAATTATTCCTTCCGCTGTAATTCTTTCATTCTTAACAGAAACACCAAATGATTTCTTTCGTAACCATATAATAGCTGCTTCAACATCACCATTAGTTGCTTGCAGCGCTTTTTTACAGTCCATCATTCCTACACCAGTTTTCTGACGTAATTGCTGGACAACTTTTACGTTTATATTCACCATTATTCAATTTTAGATTTTAGATTTTAGATTAGTTCCAAGTATTTCGTTTTTATCGGAAAATATTGATTAATAAAACCGCAGATAGCGCAGAGAAAAGAAATAAGAATAATTTTCGTAGAGGAAGCATCTTGCTCCCTACTAGAAACTAAAATGATTTTCTCCAACTCCTAACTCTTAACTTTCTACTTATCATCTCTAACAGGTAAAGCAGTTTCCATAATCTCCATTAACAACTCCAACCGTGACGGACGAGATAACAACGGAACTAGATTAGGTAAAGAGTAATAATCACCATTGAAAGTAAAGGTATCTACCTGTACCTGCTTCTGCTTCAACTGAGCTTCTACCCAATTACTTGTATAACCAACTTTGACAATAACTACTTCTGGTGACACACCCAAATCCTTACAATATTTGGTGTAAGCTTCTGCAAAATAAGGTGCTGAATTCTCCCCTTCATCGGTCACCATAATGAACTGTTCCACAACTTGCTTTCTCAAACGCATTGCTTCCACAGCACAACCGCAACTTGTGCCACCACCAGCTTTAATCATTTTAAAAGCTCGTTCCCAATCCGTTAACTCGCTTCCTTCTGCTTTCACCGGATATGGCATATTATCAAAAGCGTAGACAAATAAATCCGCTTCAGTAATCCCCGAAATCATCGCAGCTAATCGCTTACCGATTTCGATAGCTTTCTCCATCGAACCAGATTTATCAACTAATAAAGCTGTTGATTTACGGATTCTTCCCCGCTTCTTAACTTGCTCGTTAGTAACTTTCTCTAACTTTTGAGCGGTTGTAGCATCTAATTTCGCTACATCGTTAGCAACAGTAGCTTTGAATGCAGATACCCGCTTACTTGCTGCACCCTCCTCTATCTTCCCATCAATCAAAGCTTTGACTTCAGGGTGTTCCATAGCACCCCTTGACTGTAATGACTTAAGGTTGTTAATCACCTCTTGTGGTGACATGGAGTTGATTAAAGCAATTAATACAGTAGGTGTTAGCTGCTTCACCGCTCCGATAGCGATAGTGTAAGGAATATTATGCTCGACAATCAAAGCTGCTTGTTTTGCGGTCGTTTCCGCTTTAGCGATTTGCTTCAACATATAAGCAAGACTGTCTTCAGGTGGTTTACCCTTAAATAACACAGCATCAGCACGTTGACCGGGTTTGATGTGTAATGTAGCATAAAGATGCTTCATCGCTTTACGTCCTCTCAAAGCAGCACGGTCAAAAAATTGCGGGTTGATTTCTCGTGCTTTTAGATAACGAGTCACAGCAGTACGTGTCGAACGCGGAACCTTACCTTTTTGTTGCTTCATAAAGTCCACAATTCGAGCAACTTGATAAGGAGGAAATTCCTGTAACATTACAAAACCAGCATCCCGAAGTTCTTCAACATTGCTAGTTAATAAATGTCCTACAAAAACTTCCTTATGGTCGCGAACATCACCATTTTTTTGATACCAAACAGCTAAATGTCCGTAAAAAAGCGGGTCAAGTTCAACAATTATTTTATGAAATTCTGCTACCTTTTCTAACTCGCGGTGAGGAGTTGTTAGTAAAGTATTAATTAACTCTAAACGTAAATCTTTTTCTGCTGTATTCATTTTTTATCTCCAATATTTTTTTTAGTTCAAGGAGATAGAAGTCGCACGCTCGTCAATGATTTTTATATAATCACCGCACAAGTTATAAGAGTTTTATTACGTAATTAAAACCTTCCTAAGAGAGATTTTGTATGTAAACTCAAATCGTCAGGGTGCGGCAACAACTATCTTTTATTTATATAATTTAATTCGTTTGTAGTAAAGAATTTATTTCTTCTTAACTGATTAAATATTTCCGCACAAGTCAAGAAAGCTGTTGTTGATATACCCAGGAATCGAACCTAGAAATCAAGGAACCTAAATCCTTTGCCTTACCATTAGGCTAGTATGTAAGCTTTCAAAGTTAGGGTGCGGAAACAATTAATATTAACTATGCTAATAAAATTTTATTTTTAGAAAGTGTGAAAGAGCAAATAGAAACTAATTAGTATGTCGCCACGCAAGTTGAAAAAGCTGTTTATTCATACGTGGGATTTGAACCCACGAACTCTTTTTAAGAGTTGCTTGATTATGAGTCAAGTACCTTAAGCCACTAGGTGAGTATGTAAGCTTTTTACATTAGGGCGCAGCAACAATTTATTGTAAATTAAATAATAGAAAACAATAAAAAGTACTGTTTTTGAATGTCACCGCACAAGTCAATAAAGCTGTTTGTTATATACCCAGGAATCGAACCCGGAAATAAAGGAACTTGAGTCCTTTGCCTTTTCCATTTGGCTAGTATGTAAGCTTTATTAGTTAGGGTGCGGTAACAATTTCTGTTAAGTCAAATTAAAGGCTTCAAATCTGGTTCAACCCAACCACTACGAGCTTCCCAAGACATCAGTAAATCCCTACTGTAGTATTGAAACGGTAAATACTTATCTTTGTAAGTATCATGAATAGCAATTACAGTTTCTGGAATAGAAATTTTTTCTTCATTAACAGATAAATAGTGACTCACCATCCGAACCCAAAACAGAGTTAAAGTTTCGTGATAACCACCATCTTTGGTAGTTTTGATACCTATTGCTTGGTTATACCTCAGAATTCCCTGACGAACTCGATTTATGGCTTCCTGTTCGTCGAAAAGATTCAAATACCATAGCGCTATAGTTAAATGCGCTTGATGATTCCATTCCGAACGGGGTAAACTACAATTTTCAAAACCAGCAATCAAACTCTTGATTTCAGCTTCTGTCTTGTAATCCCTGATCTCATCACTCATTATCAATTACTTGATAGACACTTTCGCTTCTGCTGTTTCCAATTGTTCCTTAATCTTTTCAGCTTCAGCAATTGCAATTCCGGTTTTCACAGTTTTAGGTACCGAGTCAACAAAATCTTTAGTATCTTTCAAAGATAAACCTGTTATTCCTCGTATCAATTTCAGAATTTCAATCTTTTTGTTCGATGGAACTTCTTCTAAAATCACATCAAATTCCGTTTGTTTACTTTCAATATCTTTCTCATCTGTAACATTGTTAATTACAACAGGAAAATTAATTGGAGAAAGAGAAGCATCAACATTCAAAGTATTTTCAATTTGTTTAACCAATTCGCTAGTTTCGATTAAACTTAGCGATTTTAATTGTTCTATAATTTCTACAGTTTTAACGGACATGATACACTTCCATATTCAGCCATTTGAGGCTAATTTATTCATGTTTATAGATTTTTTATTAATCATCTCGCGCAAGTTTAAAAAGCTGTTGTTCATACACGGGATTTGTTCACCGAAGGTGTTCCCGAAGGGTACCCGTGACCTTTCGGTTAATAGCCGAATGCTCTACCACTGAGCAAATATGTAAGCTTTTTATATCGGGGCGCGAAATGAATTATTATTTGTTAGTTGTTAGCTGTTAATTATTAACCCTTAATTCCTAACTCTTAACTCCTAACTCCTAACTAAATTTCCCCCTCGTACAAGTTGAAAAAGCGTTTTTGTACCTATTACGGTCGCTCTTACCTGATTTTATTCAAGCAGTGGGCACGCATCCGGAGTCTAGCGCGAGACTGTGAACGCTGTCGCTGATTCGGTCACCCGAACTTCGCTACCTTAGGACCGTTATTCAAAGTATGTAAGCTTTATCTGTTGGGATACGAGGTGAATAATTAATAAGTACTTAGTCCACGAAGATGGTGAGTCTAGTTGGGGGTGTCGGTTTCCGTCCCCCAAACTAGCAAACCCGGAGGGACTTTGTTCGTATAGCTCAGGTTTCAACCGCTGGATACTTTTAAAATACCA
>CAKZYM010001057.1 GCA_937884685.1 uncultured Calothrix sp. | reverse complement strand
AGGGATTAATAGTAGAAAGTGGAAATCACGAGGAATTAATTGTCAACAGAGGACGCTATGCAAATTTGTGGAGCATACAGCAACAATCGCGTAATTGGCGAATTGCAGCGTAAAAATGGATTATACTCTCTGTAGAAATTAAACAGCCTTAATATTCATGATTTATCGAGACGTAGCTATGCTGCGTCTTTATATTATTTGGGGGATAAACTAACTGGCTGTTTTTACTGTATTTATTGAAACTAATTATTAATTGTGTCAGCGATAATATTAATACAAATTCTATTCTCAATTTATGGAAGAACAAACTGGAATACGTCAACGGGAACTTTGCGAACTTTTAGGACTTGATTATAAAACCGTTGCAGCTTCAGCCAAGCAACTTGGGATGAGTACCCATGATTACCTCCAACAAGAAACTGGCTGGATTCTCAAAAACGAGCTTTATTACCCACCTACTAATTCTTCTCAAAACGAAAAATCTTAATCTCAAAGATTTTACATAACTGTAACAATGAATACACCTAATCATGCTTATTGAAAATTATTATTAATAAAATATGAACTATACAGCATTTTGCTGATAGTTATGCTTTGATTAAGAATAGTAAAAGGTTGTTTTAAATTAGAAATTTTGTTCTAGTAAGTAAGCTCAGCTTGTGATTATTGGGGTAGCTCTAGATTTATTGAAAGCTCTAACTGAATCAAAAGGTCAATAAAGCAGCCAAGACAGGGATTGAATTGTTGTAAGAAGGGTAATTATGGATAAGCATGATTTTTTGTACTCACGTAGTACCTACCACGGAGACCTTGAGGGAAATAATTTAGTCTTTAACGGTTATTTACAGGAATTTTCTCAAACCATAGGTTACATTGCCAACTTGCAAACAGGTGGTAAAATATCTCAAAATCAAGCGTTTGTACAAATTAAGGATGCTTATAAGCGTTTAAAGCACTGTAAAAAAGTGTTAGGGATTGGCAATAGTAATTCTCAACAAGATACCTAAAACTATTGCAACTCAATGTTTTATAAATCAGATAGTTTTGATAGCAGCATTTTTCATTATATATCTGTCTCTAAAAGCATATAGAAAATGCATAGCTTGCTCGAATGTGGGTGTTTATGATTAAAAGTATGAATAACCCCCAACCCCTAATATTGGGGAATTTGGGGTACTAACTCTGACAAGTAAAAATAAATTCATACTTCAATTGTGCAATGTTCAAATGTCTATCGTAGAAACAAACAAATAGAACTAAATACAGAATGGACGAAGAAAAGATAGTTGTTGTTGGTGGTTATGTTGGTTGTGGTAAAACTTCTTGGATTTATCAGCAAATAGCTTCAAATAAACGAGCTTTTCCTAAATCTCAGGAAAAGATTTTATATCTGAAAGCTGGTAATGGAGAAGCTCAAATAGAGCAAAAAATAATTAGTATTGATTTCCCTACAGTTAAAGTTTTTGGTGATGGTCAGGAAGTTGATTTTGTGAATGAATTGGAATCAGCGGACATAGCCTATATAGAATTAGGTAATAACTTAGGATTGGGATATATAGACCAACTTCTAAATGATTTACCTTACTATCCAATAGCGATTGTACCTCCAGGATGTAAGCGATGTCGATGGCATTCATGGGCAAAAGAAGTACTTACAGGTGCAGCAATGAAAGCTTCTATTGATGAAGTGGAGACATTACGTATAAGAACTACTGGAAAAGTTATTTGTGGGGATAAGTTCAATAAATTTTGGAATGAAATTATTTCTAATACTTATGGAAAAGTGATTCGTGCTAAAGGTATTTTCCATTTAGAAGACGGGAATATTATTTATGCTGATTTTGTCTATGGGGTACCATGTATAGACTTCTTAGATTTAAATTTAGCGAATTATTTACATGGTGAACCTAAATGCTTTAGTGGTTTAGAAATAGTGGGTTGTTCTCTGAATAAAGATGCTTTAAGGGAAATAGTTGAAGAAATCTATATCGCAAATTTTAGTATCTTATAAATGAATCAGTAAGCCATGAATTTATTACAATCATGGCTTATAGATTGACTTATAATTAAAATAAAATTCTATTCAAAATCAACCTGACCTAAAATATCATCCAATTGATTTTGCTCAAGTTCTGCTAAAGAGAAATCCGACGGTGTGTAACCACCACTTTCGGAAGATTGACAATGTTCGATTAATTTTATCAGTGTTTCGAGATATTTTTCTCCTAAATTATCTATTACCGATTTTTCATAAAAATGCTTGCTATAAGTCCAAGTAAGTTTAAGTTCTTCTTCAATTATCAAACCGTTAATTTCTAGTAAATAACTTCTTTCTGAGTTTGGGTCTTGAGTTAAACCGGGTGATTCTTTTGCTATTTCAAATACATTTGATGTTGTCAGAATTGAATCGAACTGTCCTAGATAGTTAAAGCTAATTTCAGATTTTGGTAATTCAATATCTTGTGGTTTATTTTGGCTAAGATATCGCCATACACTATAATCTATACCATTATTAGGTATACGTAATTGTTCTTTGATGCATTTGATTGCTTCTCCTAGATTGTTAATATCTGATAATTCTGTTAAATCTAAGTTTACCGGAACTATATTAGTAAACCATCCGACTGTACGGGATAAATTCAGGTTGTCGAATAATTGGCTTCTTCCATGTCCTTCTAAATCAATTAAAAGTGATGTTTTACCAGTTTGCTGAGAAAATGTTTGGACTAATGCTGTTAGTAATATATCGTTAATTTGGGTATTATATGCTGTCGGAACTTCTTTTAATAATGCTTGGGTGTGTTTTGGAGAAAGGACAACTTCTATTTGTTCGCTGGTAGCAATTGTATTCGGAAAATCTTTATTTAATTCTTCTGGTTTTGAAGAGGGAAGATGATAAGAATATTCTGATATTTCTTGTGAATCAGCATATTTTTGTAAATGTTCTGACCACTGTTTAAATGAAGTGGTCTTTAAAGGTAGTTGAACTGCTTTTTGTTGATTTAATTGTTCGTATACGGTTTGTAAATCTGATAATAATATTCGCCAAGAAACACCGTCAATTACTAAATGGTGAATGACAAATAGTAAGCGACTGGCTTGATTTTCTCCTAAGTTAAATAATGCAACTCGGATTACCGTACCTGTTGAGATATTAAGGCTTTTTTGAATTTGATTTGCAGTATTATTAATTGTATTTTTTTGCTGTGAATCTGTTAATTGAGAAATATCAAAACAGGTAAAAGGAATTTCTGAACTGGGTTCGATATGAAACTGCTCCCAACCAGATTTATTCTGTCTAAATCGGAGTCTTAAAGCATCATGATGTAATAATAATTCTTGTAATGCTTTTTCTAAATGATTTAAATTAATTTCGGTTTTAACTTTGAGTAAAACAGCTTGATTAAAGTGATGGGGATTTTGTTTTTGCTGTTCAAAGAACCAATGTTGAATCGGTGTCAGGGGAACAGAACCTGTAATAATTCCTTGTTCGGCTTGAATTAATAAAGTTTGAGTTCCTACTGCTGCTAATTCAGCGATTGTTTGATGTTGAAATAATTGTTTTGGTGTGATTTGAATTCCTATTTGATTAGCACGACTGATAATTTGAATCGCTAAAATGGAATCTCCTCCCAATTCAAAAAAGTTGTCGTTAATTCCCACTTTCTCAAGTTGTAAAACATCTTTCCAAATTTCTGCAAGACTTGTTTCAATTTCGTTCGTGGGATTTACAAAATCATTTTCTGAAGTGGTAATTTCTGGGTTAGGAAGAGCGCTACGATTTACTTTCCCGTTAACTGTGAGAGGTAATTCTGGAATAGGAATAAATATAGAGGGAATTAAATATTCTGGAAGTTTGTCGCTTAAAAAAGTTCGTAAATCAGCGTTTATAATTTCTTCATTTGATACATAATAAGCAATTAATCGCTGAATATTTTCTTGATTTTGTACGATTACAACAGCTTCTAAAATTTGAGGATGTTGAGATAAAGCTGTTTCAACTTCTCCTAATTCAACTCGGAATCCGCGAATTTTGACTTGATTATCAAGACGACCAAGATACTCAATCGTACCATTTGATAAATAACGAACCTTGTCACCAGTCTTATAAAGAACAGGGGGAGAAGAGAAGGGATTAGGAATAAATTTTTCTGCTGTTAATTCAGGTCGATTTAAATAACCACGAGCTAAACCATCACCACCAATATATAATTCACCGGGGACACCTATAGGAACGGGTTGTAAATGATTATCTAAAATATAAACTTGGGTATTGGAAACGGGATAACCTATCGGTATAGATTTATTTATTGGATGATTTGGAGGAACTCGATAACAACAAGCAAATGTTGTGCTTTCTGTGGGACCATAACCGTTAATTAACTGACAATTAGGATGAATTTGCTGTAATTTTTGAGCGTGAATTGGTGATATGACATCTCCACCAGCTAATAATTGTCGAACACCTTGTAAACTATGGATTTGTTCGTCTACCATCAAATGAAATAAACCAGCAGTTAACCACAGAGTTGAAATATCATATTTATCTAATACTTCTCCTAACTCTTGTAATGAAGGTTTTTGAGTTGGTAAAAGAACTAATTTTCCTCCATTTAATAAAGCACCCCAAATTTCAAAGGTAGAAGCATCAAAGGAAATTGGTGCTGCTTGTAATATAATTTCTTCTGCACTTAAATTAACGTAATTACTCGATTTAACTAATCGGATAATTCCTCGATGTGTCGTACAAACTCCTTTCGGTATTCCCGTTGAACCAGAAGTGTACATAAGATATGCTAAATTTTCTGGTGTTGTTAAATTAATCGGATTTTCACAGTTGTTTTGGTTAATTATTTCCCAGTCAGTATCAATATTAATAACCTCACCCCGATAAAGCTGTGCTTTATCTCCCCTCGACCTATTAAGGAGAGGGGGGGAAATTAAGCTTTTATCTTCTCTCTCATTAAAGAAAGAAGTTTGGGGTGAGGTTTCATCTCCCCTCTCCTTGACAAGGAGAGGGGTTGGGGGTGAGGTTTGTGAGGTTTTAGAATCTGTAATCAACACACTCACCCCAGCATCTTCCAGCATAAAACTCAATCGTTCTTGGGGATATGCTGGGTCTAAAGGAACATAAATTCCTCCAGCTTTCAGAATTGCTAATATGCTAATAATTGCTTCAGGAGAACGTTGTAAATAAATACCAACTGGTGTTTCCGGTTTAACTCCCAAGCTTTGGAGATGATGAGCTAACTGATTAACTTTAATATTTAATTGATTATAGGTAATTTCTAAATTCTGATAAACAAGAGCTATATTATCCGGTGTTTGTCGAACTTGTTCTTCAAATAGCTGATGTACAGATTTATCTCTTGGATATTCTATTGCTGTTTGATTCCAATCCTCAAGTAATTGCTTTTCCGATGCAGTTAATATAGATAACTCAGATATTTTTTGCTCCGGTTCATCGATAATTGCTGCTAACAAAGTCTCAAAATGTCCTGCAATTCTCTCAATAGTTTCTAACTTAAATAAATCCAAACTATATTCCAATACCCCAGTTAAACCTGATGAGGTTTCCTGCATTGATAAACTTAAATCAAATTTAGCAGTGTTACTATTACTTTCAAGAGGTTCCCAATGTAAACCTTCAATTTCTAAAGCTTCCATTGGAGCATTTTGCAACACGAACATTACTTGAAATAATGGAGTATAGCTCAAAGAGCGTTGCAGTTGTAAATTATCTACAAGCTGTTCAAAAGGTAAATCTTGATGAGCGTAAGCACCCAAAGAAACTTCTCTTACCCGATTTAATAATTCCTCAAAACTTGGATTTTCTGATAAATCCGTCCGCAACGCTAAAGTATTAACAAAAAAGCCAATCAATCCTTCAATTTCCGGATAATTACGATTAGCAATGCTGGTTCCAACAACTATATCCTCACTTCCCGTATAGCGATAAAGTAAAGTTTGGAAAGCTGCTAACAAGGTCATAAATAAAGTACAACCCGACTGTTGACTTAAACGTTTTAATGCTGCGGTTAATTCTGGATAAATTTCAAAAGTATAGCTATCTCCTCTTAAACTTCTCACAGCAGGACGAGGATAATCCGTTGGTAATTCTAATAATTTAGGAGAATTTTGTAACTGTTTATGCCAATAATTGAGTTGATTTTCTAATACTTCCCCTTGTAACCATTGTCTTTGCCAAATTGCGAAATCTGCATATTGAATTGGTAATTCCTGCAACCTCACCTCCTTAGCAAGGAGAGGGGAAGGGGGTGAGGTTTTTTCTTGATATAAAATCCCTAATTCTCTTACCAATACACCAATAGACCAGCCATCAGCAATAATATGATGTAAGGTAAATAAAATGATATTATCTGTATCGCTCAGACTTAATAATTTAACCCTTACCAAACAATTACTATCGAGTTTGAAGGGTTGTATTGCTTCAATTCGTGCCAATTCTTTTACCATTATTTCCTGGTTTGATTCAGGAATATTGCTTAAATCAATAATTGATAAAGGTAAAGAATCAATCGTATTTATTTGCTGTATTGGTTGTCCGTCAACAGTTACAAAAGCCGTCCTTAGAGTTTCATGACGACGTAAAATATCATTCAAACTTTGTTGTAAAGCATCAATATTGAGCGAACCAGTTAACCTTACCGCTGCGGGAATATTGTAATAGGGACTATCCGGTTCCAACTGACATAAAAACCACAGTCGCTGTTGAGCAAAGGATAAAGGTAAATTCCCCTGACGAGGGACTGGTTTAATCGGTGGTGCTACTGCTTTTCGACTAGCTGTTTCGATACAAAGAGCGAGTTCAGTAATTGTCGGTTTTTCAAAGTGCGATCGCAATGGTAATTCTACAGCAAAAGCTTGTTTAATTTGAGAATTGACGCGGGTTGCAAGTAAAGAATGTCCACCCAACTCAAAGAAATTATCGTCAATGCTAATCTGGGGTAAATTTAATACCTCAGCCCAAATACCAGCAACTATTTCCTCAGTGACGGTACGGGGTGGAATATATATTGAATTTTTATTTGATTGATTTATGTCATCTGGTATCGGTAAAGCTTTTCTATCAACTTTACGATTTGGAGTGAGGGGAAATTCTTCTAACATTATGTAGCTAGAAGGAATCATGTAAGCGGGTAATTTATCTTGTAAAAATTTCCTTAATTCAGTCTGCGATAACTCAGATGATGACACTATATAAGCAATTAATTTTTCGTCATTATTATTATCTTGATTTTGATTTTTATATAACGTGACTACAGCTTGTTTAATCTCAGGATTCTGCATCAAAACCGCTTCAATTTCCCCTAATTCAATCCGAAAACCACGTAACTTGATTTGATAATCAATTCTTCCAAGATATTCCAAATTTCCATCGGGAATGTAACGTACTAAGTCTCCGGTTTTATAAAGATTGGAAGAGGAAGAGGGGGTAGAAAAAGAAAACGGATTGGGAATGAATTTTTCTGCTGTTAACTCTGGTCTATTTAAATAACTTTTTGCTAAACCAGCACCACCAATATACAACTGTCCCGGTACACCAATTGGAACTGGTTGTAAATCATCGTCAAGAACGTAAAATTGGGTATTATTAATTGGTTTTCCAATCGGAACAGTTTTTGTAGAGACGTAATATATTACGTCTTCCTGATGTATTTTGGAGACGTTATGTATAACGTCTCTACATTTAGCTACAGATGACCAAATAGTAGCTTCCGTAGGACCATATAAATTCCATACTTCTTTACTACGTTTCAATAATTCTTCAGCAACATTATTATCTAAAGCTTCCCCACCACAAAGAATTTTTAAATCTTGATTTCCATTCCATCCTGCTGCTAACAATAATCTCCAAGTAGCAGGAGTTGCTTGCATTATTGTTACTTGATTTTCTTCAATACTTTTTATTAATTCAATTCCATCCGTTGCAATTTCTCTACTAGCAATAATTAATGTAGCACCTGTAATTAAAGGTAAATATAATTCTAATGCAGCAATATCAAAAGATAGTGTAGTTACTGATAGTAAAATATCATTTGATGTAATTCCCGGT
>CAKZYM010001056.1 GCA_937884685.1 uncultured Calothrix sp. | reverse complement strand
TTACTTGTTACTTGTTACTTGAATTGGGCTTATCGTACACTCAAAAGTTGTAATGCTTCAGTTAATAACTCTTCGATTTTTTGCCATTTATTACCTGGGATAGATGAAATTTTTAAAGCTTTTTGGGTGTCCGGCAAGCCCTTGCCTTGATATTCGGATGGTAAAGCAATATCGATAGCGCTGTCCCGAATTGCTGTAAACAGAGCTTCAACTCGTTGACGGTTCCGAGGCATATCTCGAATATCCTCACGAGCCTCTATAATTAATGCAGCTAAACCAACAACATGGGGGCAAGCCATCGAGGTACCATCCCAAGCTGCATAAGCATCTGGCTTGTCTGGAATAGAGGAAATGATAGCAACACCTGGGGCGCAAACATCCATTGTTTGACCTTCTTCGGCAAAACAGGTAAAGCGAGCTGTAAAGTATTTTTCATCCTTACTTTTGTATTCACCTACTTGTCGCTTGTGATAACTGTTTTCGGGAAATGTCGCAAATTGTCCAATAGCAGCTACAGCTAGCACCTCATCAAAAGCTGCTGGGTATTGTATTTTGGTAGCAGAATTTCCTGCCGCTGCGATACAAGCAACACCTCTATTTGTTGCATCAGTAATTTTTTGTGCCAATATCTCAGAACGTTTCTTACTACCAAGACTGAGGTTAACTACATCAACCTGATTTTCAATACACTTATTTAGACCTTTAATTAAATCCGAAAACCTGCCGCCTGGAAAGACTTTATAAACATAAATATCAGAATCAGGGGCAAAACCTTTAATTCCTGTGGATTCATGTAGCCCCGCAATAATGCCAGCAACGTGAGAACCATGACCAACTATATCTTTACGCCAGCTAGTTTCGCTTGCATCCTTGGTAAAGTCATTTCCATCTTTGCGATCGCCTAAGTCTTTATGTTCTGTATAGAGTCCGGAATCAATGATGCCAATTTTAACTCCTGTACCCTTATATGGGATTTTTGCTGAATCTAAATTCATCGCTTTTTGTCCCCAGCCATACATTTCCTGTTGCGGAAACTGTGGGAATTGCTCGCTCAAAGACTGCAATAAAATTAGATTTTCTTCATCTTGTTTTACATCAGGTTTATCGAGCCAGTAGCTCCAGTAACTGTTAGCAGGTTTTACGTACAAACTGCGTAGCGTATCTACTGTCTCCCAATACAAGGTAAGGGTAATCATACCCTCGTTATCCTAGATACAATTAGCGAACCAAATGCTACCAATAAGATAAACTTTTGCGTTTTTTACAGGTTGAGCACGATTGCCACCTTTGACGACTAATTTAACCGATAGCTCTTGCCCATCGAGAGGAATTGAGTTGAGGTCAAAGTATTGTTCTATTGGTAGTTCGGTACTGTTCGATTGAAAAATATCTAATATGGTATCTTCCTCAATAATCAGCCTATCTTCGTACAGTTTGCTGAGTTGTTCAAATCTCTCAAAAGTCATGGAAGCAACAAGAAATTCCGTTTGCTCAGACTCCCCTTTTCCAGGTACTGACGGTATTTTGTCCAGCAATTCGATATCGAGATTAGGAAATATTTCCGAAGCGAGTATGTCAAGATCCACTGGTTCCAAGCCTGCGGGTAAAGTTTGTGGCGCACTAACTAAATAACGCTCCGTGCGACTTTGAAGAGGTTGTATTGTCATAATGGTTTATGCTTCTAGCAGTAAAATAACTCTTGAACAGTAATGGATATTTGAAATAATACAGAGAAGGAAATTACGCTAATTAAGACGGGCTAGTTGTTTAGAAATTTCCGAAGCCAAGGAAACAAGTTTTTCAATAGGGGGTTTTTGTTCATTTTGAGAAGAATCAGCTTGCTTAAGCTGTCTGACTAGCTTCAGAGCATTCTCTATGTTTTGTATGAGTTTTGTAAGAATTTGTTGGCTATCTATTTCTGTAACTTGTTCATCTAATAATTCAGATATTGAAGCAATTTCTAATTCATCTTGTTGCGGTTTTTGAGTAGACTCTGAGGACTTTCCAAATACAGAGGTGAATTCTTTCTCAAGTTGTAGCATTTCCTCGTCTAAAGCTTGTAATTCTTCGGGTCTGTTCAAAGATTGTGGCATTTTAAAACTCCGGTAATGTGATGCGGGTTTAATAATTATTAATTGTGGAGATAGCAGCTTTATTAAACTAGGCAGGTAGTTTAATATTCAATCTTAAATAACCTGCCTAGACTCATAACTCCACAAAAACTAAGTCAGGCAATTTTGGATTTTGGATTTACGATTTTAGAATTTTAGATTGTCCCCATAAATAGACTTAGGAGCCCTCAACCATTCATAATCCAAAATCCTGTTGGGTAAAATCTAAAATTATTTCGGTCAACTATCTATAGGAATAGTTATTGCTACTGAGCGGTGCTGTATTTCAAGCTGATTTAACTAGCGAAGACAATTGCGAATGCATTTATAGGTTTTAACTCCTTTACGGATAGCACTGATATACTTACCAGATTTGAAAGCAGCAATTGTCTCTTTGAGTAATGGAATGCATTCTTTGAGTTTACTGTAGTACTTCCTGATTAATTCATAGAGCTTTTTGATTAATTTAGCAGCCTTTGTCTTTAACCAGCGAATCAAAAAGGCTGCTTCTACTTCATTCTCAGCAAGTGAGCTAAGGCTGTTAGCTTCTAGCCCTTCACCTAGCCCAATCTCGGAGAGTTCCTGATTCAGTTCAGCAAGTATATCCTCATTTTCAGGGCTGAAATCATCTTCTAAGAATGCTAATTCAAACAGTTCAGCATCTAGTTCTTTGAATTCGGCATCAAGTGCTTCAATATCAAATTTTTCAAAGTTCGATGTTTCTAGAGTAGTCATAGAATTGTTTCCTGTTTAATTTCAATTTTTAGAGTTTGGACAAATTTGGACTAAATTCGTTATGGCATTGTGTCGAGATACAGTATTTAAAAATTGTGCGTCTCGTCTCAGTGCCATTAATAGGTTCTCTGATAAATCCAAAATTTAAAATATGGAAAAGTTAAGTATTTTATTACACTTTTATTGCTATATAAAAGTTAAAAAACTCAGAAAAGTTAAGTAAGATTCAGAAAATTTATAGGCATTATTTTATGAGATGATTTTGCTTCTTTTAGAAATAATTGTGATAAGTAAAAACCTCACCCCCTTCCCCTCTCCATAAAAATGAGAGGGGTGTACGTTAGCGAAGCGTGTACGAAAGGAATTAGGACGGGGTGAGGTTATTTTAAAGTTTGAGGAGAATAAACGATAGTTATTTATTCCCTTCTATATCACGACTATTATTATTAATAATTACACTACAAACGGGTTGAAGCTTGACTTTTAAATTCTCTTTCTCAATTCCTCTATTAGTTGTTGTGTATCATCATTCCCAACCACAACACCGGATTTTTTCCTAACAACTGAAAGGTAATATTGAAACGCTTCTTCATCTTGAGGATGTGATTTAACGTACTCTCGTAAATCCGCTTCACTTAATTCTTTATAGCTTGGTTCGCTCATCTTCAGGTCTGGTAATATTTTTACGACTCACTATTCACTACTCACTAACTTTACCAAATTTGTCTTGTGAAATCAGCATGTCTAATTTATTCTTGTTCCTTTAATTTCGCTTCAGAAGTCTGTTGAATAAAGTTTGAGTAGACATATTCCTCAAATAATTCTTTAATTTTGGGACGTTTTTTGATTAATTCTCTGTAATCTTCATATACAGATATTTCCCGTTTTTGACGACGCTCTGATTCTGAATACTTTTCTTTGTCAATTTCTTCCAACCAAGTTGAATGAATAGTTAACCCAAGGTCTAATTGTGGTGAGCGTAGTCGATAGACAGGCTTATTATTGAAATCGTCCGCATGTAAAATCCAAAATTCATCTTGAGGTTGATTTGGATTGTCTGGATTATCAGCAAGAACAACACAAACTATATAACCGTGAATTGAAGGGTCTTTATCTTTAGGACAGGGTAAAGAACTAGGTATAAACTGCGGGGTACAAGCAAAATGTCCGTATGGAAATTCAAAAGAATCTACAATTTCCATCTTTTCTGTATCTAACCTTAATAATTGTGTGGGTTTATAGTCTTCAGGTAGCTGAGTATGATGAGTGTGGCGAAACTTACTATCTTTATAAGCACTATAAATACGCTCGGGAATAGTTTCCCAAGAAAAACCCCACGACATCCAGTAAATATTTTTAACTGTATCTGCCGTTTCATTTATAGACTGATTACATAATTCACGATGGGTATTAACAGATAGTGACCAGGTAAATCTAGGGTCGCTGATAACTCTTTTATCACTAACTACACCAGATTCTGCATCAATAACATAGCGAGCTAAACTACCTAAATCTGTTGTTCCTACAATCATCCCTACTAATTCTGGTCGCAGTTTATTTTCGCGAGCGGGTAAATCGTATTTTCTCACCCACTCAGTTACATCTGAGCCGTTATTGTGTCCCACATGCAGAATAATTTTATTGTCAGGATTGCTGTAATCTACAGTAAAATGTGATACCTCACGAGGTATTGTTACTTTTTTAACTTCTATTTGATTCTGATTTTTTGTAGATAATGATTGACGACTAACAATATACAAATTTGTATAGGGTTCTGGGGGAATAAATCGTAAGAATTTTAAATATATCCACCTACCAATAGTCGAAAAAATATTTTTTAGGTTAGCTCCATATTTAGAGAATACAGATAGAAATAAAATATTGATAAAATTGAGAATTCTAAGAATAATATCTTTGAAGTTATCAATTGGTTTTAGCCAAAAAGCAGAGAATATTTGAGATAATTCAACTTTAAAGGCTATATCCATAAAAATTATATAATCTTCGGTTATAGACATTTGATGGATTGTTTGGTCGGGACTAACTGTTTGTCCATCTGGAAGTATCATTTCCCATGAATCAAAATCTTTTGTTTTCAAATCATAAAAAATCAATTTTGTATAACCTAATTGGATATAATCAATAAGTTTATTTATCGGATTATGCTCGCCAACCCTATTTTTTATCCATTGTGAAATCTTTTGTATTGACTTTCTAAATAGACCTTTATAGCCAGTTGAATAATTGATAGTAAATAACTCTTCTTTTAATCCCTTGACATCATTAGCTGGGTGAGCGGGATTGGAATAAGTACCAAAAATACTTGATAAAGGAAACATTTCCTGCCAATTTTTAGTGCTTCCCATAGGTTCTAATATTTCTAAACTTGATGGGTCAATTTCATAAGGACGACCTGCATCAAAGGTGACAAAAAGTTGCTCTCTTGTTTGAAAAAAAGCAGTATTAAGTTGATTTCGCGAACCTAAAACTTTACTCATGCGGCTCGGACCACCATTGCGAAATCTGAAATTTTT
Source organism: uncultured Calothrix sp. (assembly GCA_937884685.1). Classification (GTDB taxonomy): domain Bacteria; phylum Cyanobacteriota; class Cyanobacteriia; order Cyanobacteriales; family Nostocaceae; genus Rivularia. Next base: position 1,029 of record CAKZYM010001056.1, on the reverse strand, counting down.
GGGATACTTGTTTGGTTGATTTTGGATTGCTAAATCAGCATAATAACATCGAGTTTTGGCAATTTTAGTCTTTAACTTTGCTTTACTTTCCGTTAAATCTAGACGATAAATCATACCGTCACCATTGAGAATAAAACTTCCGTCACCATAGGGTAAAGGAGCAGCAATGAAAATGTAACCTGATAAATCATCAGGTAAATTTTCTACCTTCAATAATTCATTATTTTCTTGTTTAAATATTGCTAATTCAAGTTCGTCGATTTCTTCACGACTAGCTTTCATTATCGAATTTGGGATTTGGTCTTTACTTTTATTCATTTGAAAATGACTCCTGGTTGTAGAGATGTTGAATTAGGATTATTGAAAAATTGTTATTTGAGATAGATAAAGCAAAGCTTTAATGCTTAGGAAATCAAACTTTGCGAGAGCGTTCGATAGCATCTTTGACAAAGTTATAAGTTTCAACAAATGATTTTTCAGCCCCATCCCACTTGAAATTTTGAAAGCGTCTTTTGATAGATATCATGTTAAGAATGCCTAGCAATGTGTCTTTTTATGCTTTTGGTGATTACAAACTACCAAAGACTCCTACAGTTTTTTGATAATGAATTTTACAAATTAATGGATATTTGAGTAATGTTCAATAATTTTTCTGAGGTTTACTTAACTTTACTGGGCTGTTTAAGTAGGTTGGCGGAAATAAACCGAACTATGTAACAAAATATAAATCAGACTCAAATAGCTGATTTATATGGAATCCAAGCTTATTTACAAAACTAAACTTAGTTATGTTTTTTTGAGCCGACTTACTTAAGTTTCTAGATGGTAATAAAAGCGCAAAAAACTCCTTAATTTATCCATCATTTATTTTTTGGATTTATTGCGCTATGGGAAGGTTAAAGGTTTAATCATTTAGGCTTATCTGTACAAAGGGATACTAGAAAATAGTAAAAAAATAAAAAAAGGAAACAGGAAACAGGGAATAAGAAATAGTAAATAAATCGGCACAAATAAACCGAGCTATATAAG
>CAKZYM010001055.1 GCA_937884685.1 uncultured Calothrix sp. | reverse complement strand
GAAAAAATTTCTATCCATAACATTGGGAATAGGGCACAGGGCATGGGGCATTGGGAATAGTTAGGAGTTAGTTCTCTCCAGTTTTAGAATTACCTATCAAAATTTCTTTCTTCTTCCCGCTCTTCCCCTTCTCATTAAATAGGTAATCTTCTATCAGGAAGGGATTAAAAGTTAGGAGTAATAAGTTAGGGGATTCTCTCTTGCCCTCACATTTCCTAATCCAATGCCCAATAACCTATCCCCAATTCCCTAATGAATAAGGTAGGAAGAGAACAAGATAATTTATTTTCTTTTAAATGGGTAGCCTGGGACTCGAACCCAGAACAAATCGGTTAAAAGCCGAGTACTCTACCATTGAGCTAGCCACCCAGCGCGTTTTCCGCGACTTATGAATAATAACACGACAACCTAGGATTTTGTAAAGGGGTTAATCAAAAAAATTTGCTGTGAGACGAACCATTGCTGAATGAGTAGCCCCTGGATTCAATACTGTCAGGTGTTCCTGGGTGTTCATCGCATTGCGCGGAGCGCTCCAAGGCTCTAAGCAATAAAAATCTTTACCTTTGACAGTCCAAAATACTAAGGTTGAGAAATTATCATCGTATTCGAGAGTTATCTTCAAATTACGACTTTTATCTGTAACGCTGCTGGATTTTGCACTCAGCTTGTTAAATGCAACATCAATTTCATCTTGACTGAAATCGAAGCTACCGTTAAACGGGTGAATTTCCTTGCTACCTTTGTTTTGAAACTCAGTGGATGGAATCTCAAGCTCTAGCTGATTTTTGTCCCGAGTTAAGAAGTAAGGATGAAAACCCACGGAAAAAGGCATTGGTTCGGAAGACTGATTTTTAAATTCTTGAAGTATGGTTAAAGTATTGCCATGCAGTTGATAGGTGAAAGTCACCTGAAAATCAAAAGGATAAACCGCTTTAGTTTCTTCGTTGCTGTTAAGATGTAGCTTCAGCGAAACATTATCTACAGTAACTTCTTCGCCTACTTCCCAAGGTAAATTGCGACCAAAGCCATGTTGTTTGAGCGTAAATTTTTTATCGTTAATAGTGTAAGCATCGTCAACTAAATTTCCACAAATAGGAAATAAAATTGGATTTCCACCTCTAATACTCATTTCTGGATTTTTTAATCGTTCTTCATCCAGATAAAAAACTTCTTTCCCGTCAATCCGCCATTTTGTCGCAATACCACCACGTTTCGGCAGCACTTCTAACTCAGACTTCGCTTTTTCATCAGCCAGGATGTAAGTCTCGTACTGTCTTTGTTCAACGTTAATAGAAAACATGATTAAAAATAATGAAGAGTTAAGAGAAGAGTGAGTTAGAAGTAGCGAGTAGTAAGTAGCGAGTAGAGAGTATTGAGTAGCAAATATTTTTTGCTTGCAAACTCTGTATTAATTAGAATACAAAAGCAATTTACTTGCTACTTGCTACTTACTACTTTTTCCTCTCCTCCCCATCACCCTATCACCGAACCTTTAACCTTTGACCTCTCACCTTGAACCTTTAGCCTAATTACTCATCTTCAGCAAAAATAAACCGATGTAATTCGCTTGCATCTGGTTCGGGACTGCTTTCTGCGAATTTTACAGCTTCATCAATGGTTTCTTCAATTTTGCGCTCAATACCTTTGAGTTCTTCTTGAGAAGCCAAATTTTGCTCGATTAAATAAGCTGCAAATTTTTTGATGGGGTCGCGAGAAAACCAAAATTCTTTTTCTTCTTTACTACGCATTTCGTCTGGGTCTGCTAATGAGTGACCACGGAAACGATAGGTAAGTGCTTCGATTAATGTTGGACCTTCCCCAGAACGGGCACGTAATACAGCTTCTTGGGCAGCCGAACGAACAGCGAGTACATCCATTCCATCTACTTCGACTCCAGGCATACCGAATACGCTGGCTTTCTTATAAATCTCTGGTTGAGAAGTAGCGCGTTCGTGAGACATACCAATTGCCCACTTGTTATTTTCTACCACAAAAATAATTGGCAGTTTCCATAAAGCTGCCATATTTAATGTTTCGTAAAATTGACCGTTATTACAAGCTCCATCACCGAAAAAGCATGCTGTTACCTGGTCGGCATTTTCATCTCCGAGAACTTCCCGACGGTACTTGGTTTGAAAAGCTGCTCCCGAAGCTACAGGAATACCCTCAGCAACAAATGCATAACCACCTAACAGCCCGTGTTCTGCGGAAAACATATGCATCGAACCACCACGTCCTTTGCTGCAACCAGTCGCTTTTCCAAACAACTCTGCCATTACTTCTTTGGCTGGAACTCCCGCACTCAAAGCATGAACGTGGTCGCGATAAGTACTCGAAACAAAGTCTTCACCCGGTCGCATTGCTTGAATTACGCCGCTAGATACTGCTTCTTGACCGTTGTAAAGATGGACAAAACCGAACATTTTGCCTCTATAATACATTTCGGCGCATTTGTCCTCAAAAAATCGCCCCAAAACCATATCTTCGTAGACTCGCAGTCCTTCTTCTTTATTTATTTTCGCGGTGGTAGCGTTGAAGTCGGGTAAAGTACGTTCTTGAATCATTATTTTTCGTATAAACTCCGTGGTAAAACTTTAAGAGAAATTTTAGTAAGTTGACTCTATATTCTGGCGTTGAGCAGTCTTTTACTATTCGCAATGGCGATTTTTGACAAGCATTGATACTGCCTGTTGTAAGTACTTAGACTCTATGCAACTCCTATAGAGTACCGTTTCAGGATATCAATATTCTGCATTTTGATTAACAAATTGAATACACCGTTACAAGGCTTGTTTAATCAAACGGAATATCTCCGTAGATATTTGTACTTAAATCACAATTGTGATAATATCTTTTTCTCGTTTGGGAAAAAATTATTGGGGTTGGATTTTCCGTGAATACTAGGAGCAAAATTTTAGACCAATAAACTGGCTTTTATTCGGAATTATCGAATAAGTAAGCCTGCTCCTGGGAAGATAGGATTTTACTTTCGGATAATGCCTTATCCGCAGGGAAACTACGGAATAAACCTTCACTAAAGGTGGGTCTGTTCTTTCTCGAACAAAAGTATTGTTGTGCAACTACAACGTTTAAATGTAGCGTGTATTTAACAATGCAGTTGCGAAAAGGTAATATCTAAATTATCGGGAAATTAATCCTAATGTTAAACTAAGCACATTTAACTATTGTAGGAGGTTCTATAGCGCTTTAATTTACACTCCCTTGAGAACAATTGACTCTATCTTAGGAGAGGTATAAGTAAAGTTGTTGCGATACACACTTGTAGTGTAAAGTCACTGGGTTATTATTATGGCACGGTTTTACAAGCCCAAGAATTTATTAAGAAAACTCTATTGATGAAGGCTGAGCGGGGACGTAGACTGTGCAAATTCCGCTAGATTATTACCGAATTTTAGGAATTCCGATGGCTGCAAGTGATGAGCAGTTGCGTCAAGCATACAGCGATCGCATTGTTGGATTGCCGCGACGTGAATACTCTTCTTGGGCAATCGCATATCGAAAAAAACTTATAGAAGAAGCATACGTGGTTTTATCAGATCCGAAAGAACGTAAGGAATACGACCGAGTTTATCTGACACACGCTTACACTCCCGAAGATGGTCGTGATGGAGGTGTTCGGGTTCAACAAACCCCTGGTACAAGCGCCGATATTGATTCAAAAACTCTGGGTATCGACATTTCCCAGGAAGAATTAATTGGTGCTTTAATGCTTTTGCAAGAATTAGGGGAATACGAGCAAGTTTTAAACTTGGGTCGTCCATACCTAGTTAATTACAATGGTAAGGTACCTGCTCATAATGGTGATTCTTCAAGACAACAACTGAGCGAGGAACAAACCAGCCAGCGTCCCGATGTTGTGCTTACGGTTGCCTTAGCCTGTTTGGAATTGGGTCGCGAGCAATGGCAGCAAGCTAATTATGAAAATGCAGCTGTATCTTTAGAAACTGGCTTAGAACTGTTATGCAATGAAGGATTATTTCAAAGCGTTCAAGCCGAAATACAGGCAGACCTGAATCGACTACGACCTTATCGCATTTTAGAACTGCTAGCTTTACCACTAGAAAAAACCACTGAACGACAACAGGGTCTACGGTTATTAGAAGAAGTACTTGTTTCTCGCGGTGGAATTGATGGCACGGGTAAAGATGAATCCGGTTTAAATGTAGATGATTTTCTGCGATTTATTCAGCAGTTACGTCACTATTTAACTTGTTCCGAGCAGCACAAATTATTTGAACAAGAAAGCAAGCGTCCTTCTGCTGTCGCTACATATTTGGCTGTATATGCTTTGATAGCACGGGGATTTACCCAACGTCAACCTGCCCATATGCGTCAAGCAAAGCAAATGTTGCTTGTCTTGGGTAAACGTCAAGATGTGCATTTAGAGCAATCTTTGTGTGCTTTACTCTTAGGACAAACCCAAGAAGCGACTCGTGCTTTGGAACTAAGTCAGGAGTACGAAGCTTTAGCCAATATTAGAGAAAATTCTCAAGATTCTCCTGATTTACTTCCCGGACTGTGTTTGTACGCAGAAACTTGGTTGCAAAACGAAGTATTTCCCCATTTTCGGGATTTGAAAAATCAGAAGGCTTCTTTGAAAGAATATTTTGCTGACGACCAAGTACAGGCTTATTTAGAAGCTTTACCAAGAGAAAATCAAGTTAATCAAACTAGTAAACAGCAGAACCATCAACCTCAGCCAAATAATCACAATAATCACAATTCTAATGTCGTTTATCGACAATTTAATAATCACAGGCAAACACCACCTGGATATTCCCAAAAGACATCTGCCAATATTCCCAGCAGAGCAGATAATCCCGTAACATCTATCAACGAAACACCTCGTTCAGTTGGCCCGCTTCCAACAGCAGAACGTTTTAGAGGTAACAAACAGACCCAAAATGGGTCTGCAAAAGCAATGACGACGGCGGGTACACCTCCCCAAGTCAACGGACGCAGAAAACGCAAACCAAGCGAAATTTCTTACTCAGGACGCGATGTCGAAGGTGCATCTCGCGCTAGAGTTCCTAGACGACGCGGTACACCATCGACTTTGCAAAGAAGAACCCGTTTGATGTGGTTAATTTTTGGGTCTTTGTCGGGTTTATTAGTTTTATGGTTGTTAGTAGGTGCGGCTATAGGATTTATACAAAATATATTTTCTCCCGAACCAACTTTGCAAGGGGAAGCGTTA
>CAKZYM010001054.1 GCA_937884685.1 uncultured Calothrix sp. | reverse complement strand
AATAGTCCTTTTTATGTAAATTCGAGTTTATCAGCATGGGAAACCGATAAATTACCTCGTCGTGCTGGTGTTAGTTCCTTTGGGATTGGTGGGACGAATGCTCATGTGATTTTGGAAGAAAACCTCACCCCGTCCTTATTAAGAAGAGGGGAAGTAGATGAGACACCTCTCTCCTTGACAAGGAGAGGAGAAGGAGGTGAGGTTAATCCCTGTGAACTGTTATTAATATCTGCCAAAACAGAATCAGCATTACAAACAGCTACAAAGAATTTAGCCAACTATTTAGAAACAAATCCCAACTTAGACTTAGCTAATGTTGCTTATACATTAAACCTTGGTAGACAAGAATTTGAACATCGTCGCTGTTTAGTTTGTCAAGACACCGAATCCGCTATTGAATTATTAAAATCACCAGATTCAGAAAAAGTTTTCACACACAACCACACCCCAACAACTCAAAGTATTTCTTTCATGTTTTCCGGACAAGGAAGTCAATACGTCAACATGGGACGAGAATTGTATGAAACACAAACGGTATTTAGAGAAACAGTAGATAATTGCTGTAAATTAATTGAATCTGATATCGGTTTTGATTTAAGAACTTTAATTTATCCCAATAAGAAGGGAATAGGGAATAGGGAACAGGAAATAGAACATGAAAAGTCTACTCCAATCCCCAATCCCCAATCCCCAATCCCCAGTTTAACAGATACAGCTAATGCTCAACCTGCAATATTCATCATCGAATATGCTCTAGCTAAATTATGGATGTCATGGGGAATTAATCCAGAGGTTGCTATTGGACATAGTATTGGAGAATATGTAGCGGCTACTATAGCAGGAGTATTTTCTTTGGAAGATGCTTTAAAAATAGTAGCAGCAAGAGGAAAATTGATGCAACAGCAGCCTAGTGGTAGTATGCTTTCGGTGTTTTTATCTGTTGCTGATATTCAATCTTGGTTGAGTGAAGAAGTTACTTTAGCTGTGGTTAATTCACAGAATCTTTGTGTGGTGTCGGGGAGTAATGATGCAATTAATAATTTACAAAAACGTTTAGAAGCATCCAATATAGCTTGTCGATTATTACATACATCCCATGCTTTTCATTCACCAATGATGTCGGGAGCGGAAAAACCGTTTACGCAGGTGTTGGAATCTGTAAAATTAAATCCTCCATCAATTCCATTTATATCTAATGTTACAGGTACTTGGATTACTGCGACAGAAGCAACTGATAAAGCTTATTGGGTGAAGCATTTACGAGAAACGGTACAATTTGCTGCTGGTATTGAAGAGTTAACGAAAGATTCTAATAGGATTTTACTTGAAGTTGGTGCAGGAAGAACGCTTAGTACTTTCGCGAAGGGAAAAAGCGAATTAGTTTTTACCAGTTTGAGACATCCCAAGGAAGATAAATCGGATGTTGATTTTATCTTAAATACATTGGGACAGCTTTGGTTACATGGTTTGAAGATTAACTGGAATGGTTTTTATCAAAGCCAATATCAAAACAATTATCAAGATAATAAGCTTTATAGAATTCCTTTACCAACTTATCCGTTTGAGAGAAAGCGTTATTGGATTGATGCTTCTACGGAAATAAGTCAGGAAATAACAGGTAAAAATAAAAACAATAATCAAATTAATATTAATCGTGATGGAGATTGGTTTTATATTCCGAAGTGGGAATGCGATCGCACTAATTATCTAAAACCTGAAAAGCTTACTGATACTAAATATGTCTGGTTAATCTTTATTGATGATTCTGGTGTTGGTGATGAAATCTCTCAACAGTTGGGAAGTGCTGGTCATGATGTAATTACTGTTGCTGTTGGTGATAAGTTTGACCAGTTTGGCTATCGACAATTTACGATTAATCCTGAATCGAAGCAAGATTATATCGAGTTATTGGAAGATTTAGAATTACGGGAATTAACTGTTGAAAGGGTAATTCATCTGTGGAATTTGGATGAGGGGATTAATAAATCGAGTTTTGCTGATGTTCAAAAGTTAGGATTTTATAGTTTACTGTATTTGACTCAAGCGATTAGTCAGCAGAAAATCAAAAATTCAATTTATATCAAGGTTATTACTAGTTGTATTTATGATGTTGTTGGAGAAGAGGATTTACACTCAATTCAATCTCCGATAGTCGGTTTGAGTAAGGTAATTGGACAGGAATATCCGAATATTGCTTGCTGTAATATTGATGTCAGGTTTTCTGAGAAAGATAAGGAAAGGTTAGTTAAACAGTTACTGAGCGAAGTAGTAAATGAAGTTAGTGATTTTACTATTGCTTATCGGGGAAGATATCGTTGGAAGCAACAGTTTAGATTAATCAAGCGAGATGATGAATCTAATCATAATATTCAACTGCGTCAAGAAGGAATTTATTTAATTATTGGGGATTTAATTAATGGACTTGGTAAGGTTTTTGCAGAGTATTTAGTTAATAAGTTAAAAGCAAAATTGGTTTTGATTGGAGATGAAAAGCCAAGTTTAGAATTGAAAGATAGTTTATTTTTCCAAGCTGATATTACCGATGAATTGCAAATCAAAGATGCAATTGCTCAAGCTGAATCAAAGTTTGGAGAAATTAACGGAGTATTTTATTCAACTCCGATGAGTAACGAGAATTCAACAGCAACAATCGGAGAATTAACTCAAAATCATTGTGAATATAATTTCCGCTATAAAGTTTATGGTTTACAGGTTTTAGAAAAGGTTTTACAGTCGAGAAAATTAGACTTCTGTATTTTACAATCTTCTTTATCTACCGTTGTTGGTGGATTGGGTTTAGGAGCTTATAGTGCTGCAAATTATTTTGTCGATGCTTTTGCTCAACAATTAAATAATAATCTTGAAAATTCTACTCCTTGGTTTAGTATTAATTGGGATGCTTGTGATTTTGAATTGAATCAGCATCGTGAATTTAGTTCTAATATGGCTGAATTTGCTTTAACTCCCGATGAAGTGTGGTCAGCAACTCAAAGTATTTTAGATATGAATGCTGTTCCTCAAGTTGTCGTCAGTAAAGGAGAGCTAGAGACAAGAATTCAAAAATGGGTCAACGTAAAACCCTTAACTGAAACCTCTACAATTGGTAATAATTCCAGTCATACAAGACCGAATTTAACTAATGAATATATTGCTCCTAGAAACGACATCGAACGAGGAATTGCTCAAATATGGCAAGATTTATTAGGTATAGATAAAGTCGGAGTTAATGACAGCTTCTTCGAGTTGGGTGGACATTCATTATTAGCAGTACAAGCAATAGCAAGACTCAGAGAAATGTTTCAAGTCGAATTAGAAATGCGGAGCGTTTTGTTTGAAGCACCGACGGTAGCTAAAATTGCCGAGATAGTAGAGAAAGAGCAACCGAAAGAAGATGATTTAGCTCAAATGGCTGATGTTTTGGCTGAAATTCAAGGTTTATCTGCTGATGAAATTGCGAAGGAGTTGGGAGAGTGAGCAGGGGGAGCAGAGGGAGCAGCGGGAGCAGAGGTAGCAGAGGGAGCAGAGGGAGCAGAGGTAGCGGAGGGGGGAGAGAGTTATTCTAGGGAGCGAGACGCTCCCACTACATTATTAATTATACCGAGCTCATAACTCCTAATTAACTCTCTTACCTCTGCGCTCTCTGCGCTCTCTGCGGTTTTTT
>CAKZYM010001053.1 GCA_937884685.1 uncultured Calothrix sp. | reverse complement strand
AGCGATTTAGCTGAATTATGTACCTCGGTGGGAATTATGGAACTGGGGTTTTTAGTTGAAAGTGCTTCTCTGTCAGAACTTTATCAAAGGTGTGCTACTCAGCAGATAGTTATTTCTACTTTGGAAAATTTGGAGGTGCTATTAGGTGAACTGAAAAATAATCCTTTAGTCGAAGGTTGGGAAATATTACCGAATAAAGAGAGCGTCAAAATAGATTTTTCTGGAGGAGAAGAAGATTCTGCTGATTTATTACGTTCTTTAGTTAACGCTGGAATTCCTTTAACTGAATTTCACTCTACCCAAGAAGATTTAGAAAGTATTTTTCTTAAATTAGGTCATAAACAAGCTAGTTAACAGTGAACAGTGAACAGTGAACAGTGAACAGTTATTAGTAACTATCAAATTTTTAACTCCTAACTATTAACTCCTCACTCCTAACTTTTAGCAACTATAAACTATCAACTATCAACTATCAACTATCTAATATCATGCTTAATTTAATTGATAAAATTGGCGATTGGAATCCACAACTTTTAAGGGAATTAAAAGGTCGTCTCAAACCGTTTCCCGTCATTATCGCGATAGTTACATCTCTTGCTACTCAATTGATTATATTTCTAGCTCAATTTCGAGATTTTCCTGGCGAAAATTACAGAGCTTATAGTAAATATTGCAAGGTCAGAGACTTACGAAAAATAAAACCTGAATTAAGATACTGTCCTACTAATCAGATTGATATGCAATTGTGGTGGAGAGACCACTGGGAATATATGTTTTTAGCCTTGAGCATAATTTTTATTTTGACCCTGTTAGTAGGAGTAACTTATCTAATTGTTAATGATTTATCCCAAGAAGAACGCCGAGGTACGCTCAATTTTATTCGTCTTAGTCCGCAATCGGAAACAAGCATTTTTATCGGAAAATTATTAGGTGTTCCAGTCTTAATTTATCTGGTGGTGCTTGCTGCAATTCCTTTTCACATTATTACTGGAAAACTAGCAAATATCGCTTTTAGCCATATTTCATTATTTTATTTAGTGCTTCTCGCTAGCTGCATTTGCTTTTATAGTATTGCTGTTTTATTCGGAATATTTGGTGGTTCCGCACTTGCTGGATTTAAACCTTGGCTCGCAAGTGGCTTGGTTTTGATGTTTTTATTTATGACCGCATTAATGAGTGATAACAATTATTACGACAATAATATTGGTTTTTTTAAAATATTTAGCCCTATGGGGATTACCGATTACTTATTTCCTAATCTATTCCGCAGCAGATTTGCATCATTAAATAGATTAGAATTTTTTGGCTATTCTTTGGGAGAAAATGTTTTTTCTACAGTAGCAATTCACTTATTTAATTATTCTGTATGGACTTACTGGGCTTGGCAAGGACTAAAACGTTGTTTTCGCAATCCTAAAGCAACAATTTTCAGCAAAAAACAAAGTTATTTGATTGTGGCTAGTTTTGAAATCATCATGATTGGATTTATACTATCAAATAATTTTACAAATAATCGCCGGTTATGGCATCAAATTGAAAGTTTTTACGCTTGGAATTTACTACTATTTGTGGCGTTATTCGCAATTATTTTACCCTCAAGACAAACTGTACAAGACTGGGCTAGATTTAGATATCAAAAAGTTAGGTCAGCTAAAAATTCTCTCAATAAATCCCTACTTTCAGATTTAATTACCGGTGAAAAAAGCCCGGCTATTTTAGCAATCGCAATCAATTTATTAATTGCTGCAAGTGCTTTTGTGCTAGTTATATTGAACGTCAAATTAAAGTTTTTATTAGGTGATTACCTACCTTTAGCATCCTTGGGCATATTGTTGTTTATCACCTCAACAATTATTTACGCTACAATTGCTCAAATTATGTTGATGTTGAAAAACTCAAAACGTCATTTGTGGGCAATGGGAACAACTGCTGCTGCAATAATCTTGCCAGTATTTATTATATCGATTCTAAATGTTCAGCCATTAAAGACAGACTATATAAGTAGCATTGCATGGCTATTTACAAGTAGTTTTTGGTACGGTATAAGTAATGCCAGAATCAGCACTGTTTTCGGTGTTTTTATTTGCCAATTAGCCATTGCAGCTTTATTAAATTGGTATTTGATTAAACAAGTTAAATCTGCTGGTGAATCAGCAACTAAAGCGCTATTTGTAAACAGTGAACAGTTATCAGTGAACAGTTATCAGTGAACAGTGAACAGTGAATAGCTATCAGGTAAATTATTGTTTGTAGTAAGCGATTTATCGCTATTCCTAACTCCTAACTCTTAACTCCTAACTCCTAACTCCTTTACTTAAGCGCTTTCTTAACTAATTCTGCAACTTGGGAGGGACGTTGTGCTACTGGTATTTTGGCTCCTTTGAAAGCTTTTAGTTTACTTTTTGCTGTACCAAACTCTGGATCTCTTCCGATAACTGCTGCTAATGTCCCTGTTTGTCGCCAATGTTTTGCTGGTGGAGCGTGTACTCCAGCGATGTAAGCAATGACTGGTTTATCAATCATTTCTGATATGTAATTTGCTGCTGCTTCTTCACGTCCACCACCTGGTTGACCAACTAAAACTATGGCTTGAGTATTTTCGTCTTCGTCTAATATCTGTAGCCACTGGATGAATGAGGAACCTACAACTCCATCACTACCTATACTTACGCTCAGCGACTGTCCTAACCCAACTCGGGTTAATTCCCAAGCAATTTCATAAGTTAAGGTAGTACTCCGGCTAACTATTCCGACTTGTCCGGGTTTGTAAAATTCGCTGGGATGAGTACCTAATAAAATTTTTCCCGGTACGATAATTCCCGGACTATTAGGTCCTACTATTATTGTTTCTTCTGCTTCAGCCCGACGAAATAAATTTACCATGTCTAGTGGAGGTACTCCAGGAGAAATGATAATTATTTGAGATATACCAGAACCCATTGCTTCTAATGCTGCATCTAACACTTGAAAAGGATGTACGCAGATTATTGCGGTATGAATATCCCCAAATTTATTTACTACTTCCTCCACTAAATCAAATACGGGTAAACCATACTGCTTGCTTCCCCCATATCCGGGTTCAACTGCTGCAACTAAATTTGTACCGTATGCTTTCATTTGAGAAATGTGAGTTGCTGAAATAAACTCACTGAAACCCTGGATGATTACTTTACTGTCTGGCGTTAAATTCATAAAAAAGCATAATAATTTGAGAAGAATAGCCTTTGAAGTCAACCAAGAAACTTGATTTCATGATTTCTCTAGATTCGAGATAGCTAATCAGATAAGACTGATGTTTGGTTCAGTCTTCAAAAAAGAAACATCTTAGGTTAAGATAAGATTATCAATAAATTAAGTTTCTCTGTTTCGTAGTTAGAAAATAAGGATTATACCTGATTTCAAGTTAAGGGTGTATGTTGCATTTAGCATTCTACAAGTTTGTATTAACGATAGGGCAATATAAAGCTTTTGTATTAGAGTCTATTCTCGCTGCTAAAACCCTTGTATCTTGTCGAATTAGCTTCTTACCTCACTTCATTTAGCTAATAGTTTTCAATTAACCTAATGCATACAGTTAACAAAGATGCTACTTGCATTAATTACTCAGAATTACAGCAATTTAATTTTAAAAGCATTATCTGATTTAAGTTCTTAATTAATCAATAAAAACTTTTTTTAGTGAGCTTGCCACTAAACAACATGATGATAAAATTAGTTCTCTGCCCGTATAAGAAAGCGAAGAATTATTATACTTAAGAAAATAATACCTTATTAAAAGCGCTGAAATGACAATTCAATAAGGTAAATGATATTACAAAAAATTAATTTTTATGCCTCCTATGTAAGAAATAGAGGATAAATTGATTTTCACGATGCTGTAGTTACCTTTTTGCTTTAGTTTTGGTTAACTTTACTGCTTGTTTGACTGCATCATCTAGACTTTCTAATAGCAATATAGAGCTATCACCAAAATTTTCTAAATCTGATAAAGATTTTTTGGCTATATCTAAATCAGAACCGGCTAATCGAATAACTAATTTAGGAATAGAGTAGCTACCACTACCATTTCTATTCCCATTTGAAGTAAACCCGGTCGAAATATTGCTGGGTTGTTCTTGAAGAAAATTCTTAATTACTTCTGCTACTTTTGCTGCTTGAGGAATGCTACCCAAAAAGTTAATTAGTATAACTTGAATACTTTTATCCGCAGTTAAAATTTGTAAAGCTCTTTCCAGACGAGTATAAAAATTTGTTGGAATAGTATCAGTCAGAAATGCGTGTCGTAAATTGAGACATATTCCCGGTTTACCACCATTGTTGATTACTAAGTCCAAAGTAGCCATTACAGAACCAGCACCGTTTCCCAGAATGCCGATTTTACCGTGCATTTCCACCCCATCCCAATTCCCAAAGTTGCCATTTCCCTGTTTTGAGATGTTACGAGCAGCTAGTTTCCGAGCGATGACAGCGATTTCTTGATGACGAAGGATTGCTCTTTCATTGATGCTGATGTTTCCATTTAAAGCCATCAATTGTCCAGAAGAGTTTACTCCTAATGGCTTAATTTCCACCAAGTCCAGGTCTTTTTCTATAAACAATCGGTACATGTTTTCGATAACCTCGCTTACCGACTGCATCAAAGCACCTTGTAAACCCATTTTTAAAGCCAGTCTTCGAGCGTAAAAGGGAGAGAATTGTTCTTCTACTACAACGTGCTGCATTTTCTCTCCAGCTTCTTCCCAATCGATATCAGCTTCATCACAACCCAATAGTATGGGACGACAAACAGCAGTATCTAAAACAATAGCCAAATACAATTCTTGCTCGATATTGTATTTGGCTTCTGCTAGCAAAACCTCTGGTAATTCTCCATAAATCGGCAAATTAAAAATATTTTGTGCCGTTGCGATCGCATCGATTGTGGTTTCTACAAACCTGACTCCACCAGCTTTTGCGCGTCCTCCTCCATAAATTTGAGATTTCAAAACTATTGGGTAGTTGATTTTTAAACGCTTTAAATCGGTGGGATGGTCAATAGTTTGGGAAGGTAATACGGGAATACCTATTTTTCCAAACCACTCTTTGACTTGATATTCCAATAATTCCATTGACATACACCTTTTGTTGCAACTTTTGAAGGGTTACTGCGGTGCTGTCTCAAACTACAGCATGCACCCTAATAATCAGCCTTTGATTTCAAGCCTTTAAAAG
>CAKZYM010001052.1 GCA_937884685.1 uncultured Calothrix sp. | reverse complement strand
CATCTGCTGAACCACTTGAAGCGTCATGATGACAATTAGTTAAAAGTTGGAATTGAGAATTAGGGAGAAATTGGTGTAGCTTTTTTCCATTTTCGAGAGGGAACCAGCTATCTTGTTCTCCCCAGAGAATCAATGTCGGACATTTGATGTTAATTAAATTATCTTGAATTTTACTTAACCAGTTGGGTTTGTTGTTTTGATGATTTTCAATTTCTCGTGCAGCGATTTGTAATTCTTGAGTAACTTTGAGAAAAGTACCGGGAAACTCAATATATGGATAGGTAATCCAAAAAACATCTTCTTGAGTCAAAATAGAAGGGTCAAATAATACGCTACGTCTTTCTATTGCCATAATTTCTCTTATCAATGGCGCGAAAAGATAGCTTAAACGTAATTTATCAATAACTTCAATTAGTTCTAAGGGAGTTTTAGAGAGTAAATCCATGCCCCAATGGGGAAGTTTGTTTGCGAATATTGGAACATTAATCACCATTAATCGCGCAAGCAGTTCGGGATATTCTTCAGCAAAAGCAAGAGCGGTTAAAGCTCCTAGAGATTCTGATAAAATTGCTACTGGTTCGTCGCATAATGCAGTAATTATTCGTTGTAATTCAATTACTTGATGACCCGTAGTTTCTTCACGATGTAAAGGTTTTTCGGAAAATCCAAAGCCTTTAGCGTCGAAAGTTATGACTCGAAAATGCTGAGATAATGGTTCGATAAGATAGCGCCAATTATAGCTCCAGCTACCGATACCATGCAGTAAAAACAAAGGTTGACCCGTACCTTTTTCACCATAAGCAATTTGTACGGGATAACCTTGACTATCAGTTATAGTTACCTTCTGTTGTCCTAAAGGAAAAGTATCTTGCCACCAGTCTTTCATATCAGTTATCAGTTATCAGTGAACAGTGAGCAGTTGATAATTGCGTATTAGGCATTTATTAATGTTAATTACTGATTGAATTTGGTCATAAGCTATAAATTCGGTAGTATTTATTGTTAACTGTTAACTGTTCACTGTTAACTGTTCGCTATTAACTACCTGTAATTATTCCCCAAACAAATCTTGTCACAATTACAGATAATGTAACTAAACTAATAGCAAGTAATAATAATACAGCCAAAAGTACAAATACAAACCAAGTGTCTGCTCTTTTCTTTTGACTGGGAAATTTTAAGTGTTCTTCTAATAATTTAATATTGTGGTCGTTAGCTTTCCAAGCGAAGTCAAAAAAGTCTCCTAAAACGGGTATTAAACCAACTAAGGCATCAATAATAATATTTGTTGTCATTCTACCTAGAGTGGCTTTAGAAGCACCCAACCGTGCGGCTTCTAAAACAATATAAGCTGAAAGCAAAACGCCTAAAAAATCACCACCTGCGGGTAACAATCCTAGAATTGGATCTAAACCTACACCAATTCCGGTTCCTGGGATAGTAATAGCTTTATCTAATATACGACTGAAAGCACGAAGACGTTTTAAAGTTGGTGCTTTAGTATCGGGATTAAGAGAATAAAATTGAGAGGGTGGCAAAGACATGAGAGAAATGATTTTTTGTAATGAAATCGTTGCTTCTCTTACTGTTATAATTGAATATTGAGCTTTAGTGCAGAAAATATGTAGTTTTTAATACTAATTTTATATCAATTAATATCAATCTCTTTTGCTGAATCTGAATACATACTTTCAGCTACAGTAACGTTTAATTGATTGCCTATTAGTATTACCGCAGCAGTCATATAAAGCCATAGCATGAGTACAATTACGGTACCAACAGCACCGTATGCTTTATTGTAATTGCCAAAATTAGCTACATAAATGCGGAATAAGTTTGATACAAATGCCCAGCACACAGCTGCAAATATTGCTCCCGGCATTATTGGTGTGCCTTTTTTCCAGCGACTGGGACCAAAACGGTAAATAAAACCGAAAGCAGAAGCAACAATGGCTAGAGCTAAAGGAATACGCATCAAATCCCATAAGTGAGAAAGAAAATCTAGATAACCAGCAGAATTATCAACTATAAAGTTCAAAAGTTCTCCACTGATAAATACTAAAAGACAAGCAATTAGTAAGAGGATCATACTACCAATTGTTAATCCTAAAGAAACTAATTTTGCTTTCCAAAATGGACGTATATTATCTGGTGATGTTTGTTGAATTTGGTCTAAAGCTGTCATTGCAGTACCAATTGCACCAGAAGAAGTCCACAGAGCAGCAATAAAACTTAGAGAAAACAAACCGCCATTTTTTGAATTAGCAATTTCATTACTAGCGAATTCAGTAATTAAATCTAATGCATCTTTAGGAGCAATTCTGCTGAGTTGTTCTGCTAAATCTTTAAATATTTCTTGCAAACCTTCTTCCAACAAACCGATTGCCGTCAAAATAGCAAGAATTGCTGGAAATAAAGATAAAATGGCATTATAAGCTATTTCTGAAGCTAATCCTAAAAGTCTGCGTTTACTTACATTAGTTACGGTTTGTTTAATCGTTTTTAAATTCAAATGGCGAATAAATTTGACAAATCTACTTTTAATCATGTTGGTTTTTAATTATCAATTATCAATTATCAATTATCAATTATCAATTATCACCTGTTGAGTGTAGTTGAGGAAGAGGGAGCAGGGAGTAGGGAGTAGGGAGTAGCAAGTAGCGAGTAGAGGGAGTGGGGAGTGGGGAGCGGTAGTGGAAAAGGGAGCAAGATGCTCCCACTACTTATTTATTTTCAGAATATAAATAACTCCTAACTCCTAACTCCTAATTCCTAACTGCTCGCTGTTTAATTTGATAATGGCATCTGTTTGGGATTCTTCAGTGAGTTGTTCGATGATTCGTTTTTCATTAATTTTCCATTTTGATTCAAGATAATTTTTTATTTCTTTTGCGCGGGTTTGATTGGTAATTATTTTTAAGTTTAAAGATGGCTGCTGTTGCAAAATAGAAGCAGTACTATCTAAAGCTTCTAAACTTTGTGATGTTAATGTTGTTGATTCATCTTCAAATTGAATATTTATAGGAGTTTCAGCAATCCTTTTCATGCTGATTTTTATTGATGGATAATTCAATCTTTGCCTAATATTATTAGCGAGCAACACTTGAGCATCTTTACCAATTTCGCGCTCGCTTAAATATACTATGCGGATAGCCATAGAATTTGCAGGACTGCTGATTAATTCGTAATTAATCATCTTTGCGGGTGGTGGGAATTTTAAATTCAGTAAAGCGGATTTGACTTCTTGTAATAAATTCGCTTGTAGTTCAGCAATGGTAACTATCGGTACTGAAGGTTCTTCCTCAGGAATTTGATTTAATATTTCGCTTTGTGCTGTAGGAATTTCGATTAAATTTAAAGATATTAGTTCTGAAGGCTTGTTTAAACGTTCTGCTAGCATTTCTATAAAATAATTTTGTTCTCCTGGTGTATATAATTGGCTAGTAAAAATATGAAGTTGAACCATCAATTTTTGATTCAATTCGCGTGTTGATATTTGACTAATAAAAGAGCGTGGCTCATTATTGCTTGAATTGGCAAATTCTTGCAGCCAAATACTGCTGACCGCTGAATGTATATGATTTTCTTTTTGTTTAATAACTATTTCTTGTTTGAGTTGGGTAAACGACTGATAAAGTGGAACTAAAATAGTTAAAAAAGTAATTCCAAGAAGCATAAATCGACCGCGAAGACCACCAATTTTTTTGAGATGCTTAGATTCGGGGAATATATCTAAAATATTTTTGACCCAAACAGTTTCTCTGTGTTTTTTTCGCCATTCTCTAATTGTTTGTTTCGTTCTAGCACTATCAATATGTAGAGTCAGAAAAACAATCATTGCTGTAAAAGTAATTGCTACCAAGTTAGTGAAAAATAATAATCCACCACCCCTAGCAATTCGCAATCCATTCATCATATTCACGCTGATTGCGATACCAAACCCGTAGCCAACAACACATAGAGGTGGCATTAAAGCAACAGCTATCGCAACCCCAGGAATAGAAGTAGCAACCCCCTTGGGTTTCTTACAAATTGCTACTGAACACACAGCACCAGAAAATAGTGCTACTACCAAATCCAAAATATTCGGTAGAGAACGTGCTAAAATCTCGGGAGTCATTTCTTTAAAAGGTAGAACCGAAACCAGCAGTACAGCAAAGGAAATAGCGAGCAAACAAGAAAACGCAAGCTTAATAATTGCTCTGATAGCTAAAATTACATCACCAGCAGCCAAAGCTAAACCATTACCCAAAATACTCCCCATCAAAGGAGAAATTAACATCGCTCCAATAATTACCGCAGGACTATTAAGTACCAAACCTAGAGTCGCAATCCCAGCCGAAAACAACACCTCAATCCAGTAGCTAACATCTCTCAAAATTACAGAATTACATATACCAAGGTAAACTTCTTCTTTACGCTCTGCATCAATATCCAAGTTATCCGACAACTTATCTCGAAGCTTACCAATTTGATGTTTATTCTTTGGCTGATTCATAATCTAAGAAATTGGGAATTGGGAATTGGTAATTGGTAATTGGTAATTGGTAATTGGGAGTGAGGGAGGGAGAGAGGGAGAGAGTGAGGGAAATTAATAATTCCTAACTCCTAATTCTTAACTCTTAACTCCTAACTGTTAATACTATGTGTCAAAATGTCATAAATATATAGTGGTGGGATACCAATCATTGCTTTGTTCGTAATAAAATTTTTAAGAAGAATAAAAAAAGATACAAATATTTTCTATGAGTGAAGATTTAACGCAGCAATGGTTGAGAGAGATTCAATCTTTGAAACAGCAGATAGCGCAACTTCAAGCCGAACAGGCTTCGACTAGGGAAAGTGCCGAAAAATGGCGTAAACTTTACAATACCGAAGCTGAACAACGTCGCACTGATTCTCAACTTTTTCAGCAGACTCTTGCTTCTCTGAAAGCGGAAATTCAACAATTGAAAGGTATAGAAAATGCGACACTTCCGGATAGCGATACGGTTACAGCTATTCAACAAGAGGTGGCCCAACTTTCTTCTCTGGAAGATTTGAAAACTAAATTAACTGTAGCCATGAAAGAAAAAGACCGTCTTTTACAAGCTTTGAAAACTGAACAAGATAAACATTCTCAAACTCGTCAAAGTTTAACTACAGCATTGGGAGATGCTATCGATGGTTTTAAGAAGCAAAAGTCAGTGAACAGTGAACAGTGAACAGTGAACAGTTAACAGTTAACAGTGAGCAGTTAATTTATAAAGTAAGTGGGTGTGCAAAATTAATTGTGTCATTGCGAGCGACAGCGAAGCAATCTCA
>CAKZYM010001051.1 GCA_937884685.1 uncultured Calothrix sp. | reverse complement strand
CCTTAATAAGGGGAGAGGAGAAGGGGGTGAGGTTTATCAAAGTGTATTGTCCTTAGATAAATGGTAATTAATTGTTCACTGCTCACTGTTCCCAATTCTTCCCACGCTCAACAGCACGCAGCCAAGTATTATAATTATCTTGAATATATTGAATATAATTAGAATTACTATTAGACTCGAATACTTTTTCTATACTTCTTTGACCTATCAATTGCGAGTAATCATCCCACAAACCAATTGATAAACCAGCAGCAAATGCAATACCCTGCACCGTAGTATCTCTCATCGCTGGTTGTTCGGTATCCAAGTTGTGATAAAGCAATGGGCCGTGACCGTTAGCAATAATTTTGATTTTACCTAAATCGTTCATTATGGGTGTGTTAAAAACTTGCTACCAAGAAGTTTTGAGGAGATATTTTTTTATTACTTTTTCAGCAAGGTAAATAATAAACAAATTAAAAAATGAAAGAACTACTAGACTTGATGAAAAACTTCTCATTGAAATTTCATCAAGTATTCATTGACATTAGCAAATATATGTATCAGGAACAGACAACTGTTTAATATTATGTCCGGTCAATTTCTGATATACCTGTCATCTTAAAACTTAGTAAATACATGATTTTACAGTAAAGCACGACAGTTTATAAACGGACATTATGAATATATATTTTCTAATGTATTTGGAGGCTTTGAACATGCGAGTTTGTGTTATTGGTACGGGATATGTTGGATTGGTTACGGGTGCTTGTTTAGCTTATACAGGACACCATGTAATTTGTATTGATAATAATGAAGAGAAGGTTGCATTAATGCAGTCTGGAAAATCTCCAATTTTTGAACCTGGACTGGATGAAATTATTCAGTTAGGGATGGAAGCAGGAAGACTAGAATTTACCACAGATTTAGCTGCTGGTGTAGCCCATGGTGAAATCCTCTTCATCGCTGTGGGGACTCCTGCATTACCTACTGGGGAAAGCGATACTAGATATGTAGAAGCTGTTGCTCGTGGTATCGGTTCCCATTTAAATGGTGGCTATAAGGTAATTGTGAATAAGTCTACCGTTCCCATTGGTTCCGGTGACTGGGTACGTCGAATTGTATTGGATGGAGTCGCAGAACGTCACGAAAAAATTGCTGGGTTTGATATAGTTAGCAATCCTGAATTTTTACGTGAAGGTTCTGCTGTTTATGATACTTTCAATCCCGATAGAATTGTTTTGGGAAGTAACAGTCAAAAAGCTCTGTCTATGATGCAGGAATTATATGCACCTATTGTCAAACGGGAATTTGCGGAAAATAAATCTTTACCAGAGATTCCGGTATTGGAGACAGATTTAACATCTGCTGAAATGATTAAATATGCTGCAAATGCATTTTTAGCAACTAAAATTAGCTTTATTAATGAAGTTGCAAATATTTGCGACCGGGTTGGTGCGGATGTCACCCAAGTCTCTAAGGGTATTGGTTTAGATTCAAGGATTGGAAATAAGTTTTTACAAGCTGGTATTGGTTGGGGTGGTTCCTGTTTTCCCAAGGATGTGTCAGCTTTAATTCACACTGCTGATGATTATGGTTATCAAGCACAATTATTAAAAGCAGCAGTTTCAACAAATCAAACTCAAAGATTATCAGCGTTGGAGAAACTCCAACAAGTATTGAAAATTCTCAAAGGAAAGACTATCGGGTTGCTAGGATTAACCTTCAAACCTAACACCGATGATATGCGAGATGCTCCTTCATTGGATTTAATTGCTAATTTGACCCGTTTGGGTGCAAAAGTGAAAGCATACGACCCAATTGTTTCAGAAAAGGATTTACATCCAAGTTTTGCTAACATTACTCTTACAAATAATCCATTAGAAGTTGCAAGGGATTGTGATGCTCTGGTTTTGGTCACGGATTGGCAAATATTCAGCGCAATCGATTATCAAAAGATAGCAAAATTGATGATAACTCCGATTATTATTGATGGTCGAAATTTCTTGAATCCACAAACCTTAGAACAAGCTGGATTTTATTATGTCGGTATTGGTCGTCCCAGTACTGGAGATATTGGTATAGCAACCAAGATTTTCTCCAAGACCGCATCTAGATTAGAGGATTTACAGCCCATTTAATCCCAATTTTTTCCACGCTCAACAGCACGCAACCAAGTATTATAATTATCTTGAATATGATTAGAATTGTTATTCGGTTTAAACACTTTTCCTATACTTCTTTGACCTATCAATTGCGAGTAATCATCCCACAAACCAATTGATAAACCAGCAGCAAATGCAATACCCTGCACCGTAGTATCTCTCATCGCTGGTTGTTCGATGGAAATTCCTAATAAATCCGCTTGAAACTGCATTAAAAAATTATTATTTGAAGCTCCACCGTCTACAGCTAGTTTATTGATATCAGTCTTGCTAGATAAATTGATAAGCTCTACAACTTCTTTCACCTGATAAGCAATCGCTTCTAATACCGAACGTACCATGTGTTCTTTAGTAACACCAGCAGTGATTCCCAAGAAAGCACCTCTAGCACTCATATCCCAATGAGGTGCGCCTAATCCACTTAAAGCTGGTACAAAATATACACCACCATTATCTTCTAACTGATTTGCCATTGCTTCGGTTTGAGCCGCTGTTTCAATTAACTTTAGACCATCGCGCAACCATTGTATACAAGCACCACTAGTAAACATACTGCCCTCAAGAGCATAGCTAATTTCCAGAGAACCGCTTTGATTTTCCCTTGTCCAAGCCACCGTACTCAAAAGCTGACTTTGCGATCGCACTATTTTTTTCCCAGTATGAGCGACCAAAAAGCTACCGGTACCGTAAGTGCATTTCATTAAACCAGGAGCATCGCAACCATGACCAAATAAAGACGCTTGCTGGTCACCTAAAATAGCGGTTATAGGAATTTCTGTTCCCATTAAAGCTTTATCAGTAACACCAAATTGATTAAAACTAGGCTGAATCTGCGGTAAAATCTGACGAGGAATTTTGAATAAAGTTAATAGCGTTTCATCCCAATCGCAACTTTCCAAATTCATCAACATTGTCCGACTCGCATTGCTGTGGTCGGTTGCATGAACTTTTCTACCGGTCAGATTCCACAATATCCAGGTATCGATTGTCCCAGCGAAAACATTATCGAGGTCAATATCTCCAACAGAATCCAACAGCCAAGAAAGCTTTGTAGCAGAAAAATAAGCGTCAATAACTAATCCAGTTTTTTGATAAATTTCCTCTCCCAAACCTTGATTTTGTAACTGATTGCAAAGGGGAGCAGTACGTCTATCTTGCCAGACAATAGCTTTACGTAAAGGCTGACCGGTGTTTTTATTCCACAACAAACAAGTTTCTCGCTGAACAGTTAGACCAATAGCAGCAATTTGTGAAGGGGAAATTTCTGCTTTTTCAACAGCACTTTGCATCACCTCAATCGTTGCTGACCAGATTTCGGAAGCATCATGTTCTAGCCATCCTGGTTGGGGATAATATTGCGTGAGTTCCTTGTATGCTTGTCCGACTATTCGAGCATTAGAATCAAAAACAAAAGCACGATTCCCTGTAGTTCCTAAATCTAAAGCCAGAATATAACTTTTATGTTGGTTCGTATTGCCTTTACCCTGCATCATATTTTTTATTTCCAGCAAAGTCTATATAATCATCCCATAGAAAAGGAGGTAGGGAGCAGGGAGCAGGGAATAGTGAAAATAAAAATAAATGAAACTGCTCCCTTCCACAAAAAATAACGCAATTCTGAATTAGAATTGCGCCAAATCTAGGAAAAAGTATTTAAAGGAAGGAAATTTTTTAATTCATATACAGCATATTTCATTTTCATGAGGTACATTCTAACGGGCAGGGATGCCCGTACCACAAGAGTTTTATAAAATTTTTCTGTATCTCATTTAACTGCAAACTGCTGTATTTTGTATCTACTAGCTAATGTTTATTTGAAAGAAGTGAAGAGACGTAGAACTGTAGAAGAGATGTAGAATTTCACGTCTCTAGATTATTAAAGATTACTTCTTTTTGCGACGGCGACGACGTAACATCAAACCAGCACCAGTTACACCGAAAATTGCAGCCATGTTAGAAGCTTCAGGAACTTTCGCAGCTTGTGCAAACTTTGTTGACCCGTCAGTTAAATTACCTTCACCGAAGTCAACAACGAATACCGCATCGTTATAGTCTAAGTCACCACCGTTGCGTAAATCTTCAAAGCCCATCATCAGATATTCTCTACCACCAGCATTGACTTCAAAAGCCATTAAGTGCTGTAAACCATCACCGTTAAGAGACTCATCTGCACCATAAATATCGCCGTTTCTAGTATTTTTACTAGCACCATCAGCCTTGAGCAAGAAGTTGAGTTGAGTACCACCTTCAATTAAACCCAAGTCAACAAAGTCACCAATATCTAAAGGAGCATTCTTTCCATTACTCAACTGACAACCAGTTGTACAAGAGACATCATCGAAAATCATTCCTTTCTCGTAATCGTCACCTTTGGTTGCTTCGTAAGCTAATTGGTTTTTATAACCAGCACCTTCATTGATAAACCAAACGCGCATTTCGTGGTCATGCTTTAAGAATAGTTTATTTGCATCTAACCTCTTTGCTGCAACTTCTTCAGCACCAATTGCTAATTTTTCTTCTTGTACCAACTTTTGGAATTCAGGAATTAAAGCTTGGAAGCCGGAATCATCGGTTAAATAATCTTCGACAGTGTGTTCTGTATCCCAATTACCCCAAGCACCATTAGCTGCTTTCTTGGTTGAACTCGCCATTTGAATAGCTTGTTGCTGTTCCGCTTGAGCTTGCTTGTAAGACATTTCTGCTGTCTTAATTCTGCTGTTTTGTGCTGCGGTGACAGTTTCTAGATTACTCTCTCTTTGCTCAAGCGCTTCTTGTTTTCTAGTAGCTTTTACCTTTGCTTCTTCGTAGTCTTGTCTTGAATCTTCTGCTCTTTGCTTCCATATCTTCGCTTGCTTCATCTGACCTTGCTTTCCAGATTTCTCAGCTTGTGCAGCTTTCTCAGATGCTTTAGCAACATTTCTCTCCCAAGTCCCTTTGGCACTTTTTACTGACTTTTCAGCACGTTCTAGTTCCTTTTGAGCTTGATTTTTGAGGTTTTTCGCTTTATTAATTTCTCCGTTTGCACTCTTTTTTACATTCTCAAAAGATTTTTTAGCAGCTTTAACTTTTCCTGGTGCAGCTTTTGCTGCTTTTTGTGCTTCGGATGCTTCTTTAATAGTTTCTTGAATAGAGTTTGGAGCGTCGGTATTAGCAGCTTCTGCGGTTGCAGGTGCGACAAATGCACCAGTTAAACCAGCAGCAGCAACAACACCAGATACAACTTTTTTCTTATTATCAACCATGACTAAAAACCCTTCTCTAATTGCATTTTTAAATTTGAAAGAATCACTTATTGCGTAGTGATTTCGTTTCGATATATACAAACTATCTCAGTACAGCAGAAGGTGTCTATAGTAACTATTGTTTTTTGCGTACTCTTTATAATTGAAATCCGGAGAAGCGAAAAAACGATTAACTGAAGTTCTGAAATGGGTTATTAAAAGAAAAAGCTGTGGTAAATGCGGAGAATAAAACCTCCATTCACCAAAAAAGTCCGATGTTTAGATTATGTTCTCAGTATTTATTTAAGTAAAAGATAAGATAATATAAGTTATTTTATACTTAAAACCCTAAATTAGTTTCAAAGCACGATTGGTTTATGTAGTGAGTTTAAGGTGCTTGCTATTTTGTACAGATATATAGTACTGGTTGAAAATATATGCTTTGTTCTTGCTTGGTGGGGTGAAGTAACATAATTGAGTTTCACAACTATATATAGTTACAGCATATTTCATCTTTGTGAGGTACATTTGGGCGGACAGGGATGTCCACCCCACAAGA
>CAKZYM010001050.1 GCA_937884685.1 uncultured Calothrix sp. | reverse complement strand
ACGATTTTGCATCATCGCTGACAAAGAAGTAAATTTCTTCGACGACGACTGGGTTGGTTGCACCATTTGTCGATAGTCTTTCTTCAGCGAACTAACCAAACTAGCGTCAATCAAAATATCCGCATCTAAAATTTCTCCAGTCAAAGGATTAACCCGAGATGGCCCCATAGCAAAATAACCATCTACCGTGTTAATCCACCGAATGGTATTGTAACGGATGTCTGAAGGGTCCCAGGTGGCGCTGTCGGGCATTTGTTTGACTTGAATGGCATTTTTGAATCCAGCAGCTTCAAAGGCTCGATTCCACATCAAAACACCTTCTTTGATGGCTTCGCGATATTCGTAAGGTGTAGCGTTATCTATCCAATAAACAATTGGTTCCTTTGGTTCGGAAATACTAGCGTTAGGATATTTCTTTTGTAAATTCCAACGGTTTACGTAGCGTACAAACGGGTCGCTGGGGTTTTTTGTTGATAAATCTTGATAAGCAGTA
This sequence comes from uncultured Calothrix sp., assembly GCA_937884685.1. Classification (GTDB taxonomy): domain Bacteria; phylum Cyanobacteriota; class Cyanobacteriia; order Cyanobacteriales; family Nostocaceae; genus Rivularia. Next base: position 2,619 of record CAKZYM010001050.1, on the reverse strand, counting down.
ATGAAATAACCGACTCTTTCATCAGCAAAGCGAGGTCGGTAATTATTCTCCGGTAGTTGAGAGAGACTGTAGTGAAGCTTAAGAGTAAAACCACGTTTATCAGCTAAAGTTCTAAATCTAGGACTTCTACGTTTGCTGCTACCAGTTCCCGAAAAGTTCATAATTGACTGAACTTCCATATTCTGAGGAAAAACCTTCGCAGTACCAAAATAAGATGAATCTTTACTTCCTGGTACTCCCAAACTAGAAGATAATCCAGCTAAATCTGAGAGCAATAAATCCCCTAAATCAATCAGTACGCTTTTACGAGTAGGGTGAATACTTTTGATTTTTACCCTGTAAAGCACGGAATCGCTAAAAGACCTTGCCAGCGAACGGGCTTGGGGGTCTCCTTCCTGAGTGCGGAAGTTCACATTACGAACTACGAAATGTAAATTATAGTTTACTCGTTCAAAGTAAAATAGAAAATCCTGTAAAGGCATTCCACTGTAAATTCCGGCTTCACCGATACCTGATTCCAAAGTTGCTGTTGCGAGATAATTTTTCTTAAACTGTGTTGGGTTAACTTCCAAATATATTTTATTTTTTTCTTTATCCCGGTAGATAGTAAATAAACCTTTTGAAACTTTTGTATCCTTAGTAAGCTTATCAAAAGCTTTAAAACCATCTTTCTTAGTAGGTTTTTTGGCTGTATTCGGCTTCTTCGCCGGTTTTTTCGTAGGTTTTTTCTGTTCCTTATTCAATTCCAAAAAAGGCTGTTGCGCTGCTTTTTTTGTGTCATTAACTACCCAAGTAAATGGCTCTGACTGTACTTGTTTTTTCTCACCCAGTACCCATACTTTCCCTGGGGATAATTTTTCGCTACTTACCCTATTAATTTCTCTTACTGAAGAAGCATCCTTTGGTTTTTCGACCATAGTATTACGATGCTTGTCCCAAACTTCTTTCTCCTCGATAGCTTGATTTAAAGTTATTGCTTCCTGGGCCGTTACAGCTAGTGACTTGATACCAAAAGTTGCTACTGCTAGATACAAACCCTGCAACAAGATTAAATAAACGCTCTTTTTTTTCATCCGAATAATCTCCGGGCCACTTAGCCTAATTCATTTGTAATGCTTACAGAGCCTCCTCTATACCAGCGCTCTTCCCGAATTTTGTTCACCCTTGTATCTGTGGTCTATCGCTAAAACTGAAATATAAAAATGTCTACATTAAATGTCTAATATCAAGCAAAAAACTTTCTGCGTCAAACTAATATGACATTTTTCAGTTTTTTTGTCCCTTTTTACTGTAGTATTCTTCCTAACAATTACTGCTGTAATAAGCAGTACGCAAGAAGAGAGAAAAACTCAGCAGAAAATATACTGGGAAGATAGTATAACAATCCTGCTCCGGGAAATTCCGTTTTTTTGAAACGAAAAACGATGTTTTACAGAGATTTCAGTGATTCTAGGAGGACGATTTGTATAAGTACGGTTTAATAGCCGTTATTGTACCCAATTATAGATTAGTTCACCGTAGTAAATCATACTAGTTTCTTTTTGTTTAAAAACCTACTGAGTTAAAGAAAATATTCATGTAAGCTCTTCTAAGTCAGTGTAATTAAGGTATTAAAAAACACAAATGTTGCAAATAGAATTTCTCAGGCAGCTTTGGAGAAATTGTTTGAGGCAATCATGGTTGGAAGAAGTGCTTCATACAGCATCCACAGATAAAACAGTTGTAATTTCGGTAAACCCCAAACATAAGCCTTTACAAAAAGTAGAGTACAGAGAAAATGATTTGCTGACCATCAGTTTTGAAGAAAAACTACGGGCAAATTTAGTTAAGTGGGCGCAAACAAGCCTTTGTGTTACATCTAGCATAGATAAGCAACAGTTTTACAAAGATGTTTATGCAATACTAGGAAATATTGCATTAAAGCCAGAAGTTTTAGAATATACAATACTGCGTACCGGTAGTGAAAAAGCAGACCTAAAAGTTCTTTTTGACAAATTAGAAGATTTTTATCGTCGTTGGTGTGATGGTGAGTTTATAGATGCTGCACCAGATAAAAACTTACCCCAGAGACAAATGTTAGAGTTCCAAGCACAAAATATTGCTATTGGTCTGCGGGAAGTAGATATCAATGCAGGATTAAATGTAATGATTTTGCTATTGGAATTACATAGATTGTTCCGAGAACACAATCAAGAGCTTACTTTTTACTCTTCTGGAAAGCCAGATAGTGATAATTTTTTCATGTCGAAATTGTTAAGAGTAATTAATTATAGTGATTCCATTAAAATTGGTAATTTTAGCAGCGTAGTTGGTGAATTTCTCAGAGGTGCTTCTTTAGAGAATGTTTACTTAGGAGATGCGAATCTTACAGATGCTAACTTCAGCAATGCTAACCTTAGCGGTGCTTACTTAGGGGACGCTAATCTGACTGGGGTACAAGCTAACAAAATTAAGCTTTCTCGTGCTAATCTCGGCGATGCTAATTTAAGCGGAGCAGACCTCAGAGAAGCAGAATTGACTCATTCTGATTTGACTCACTGTAATTTAAGCGGTGCGGATTTAAGCGGTGCGAATTTAGCTGGTGCGAATTTAAACGGTGCGAATTTAGCTGGTGCGAAT
>CAKZYM010001049.1 GCA_937884685.1 uncultured Calothrix sp. | reverse complement strand
CCCAAAAAATGATATGTTGAAATTATCAATCATCTAGAATCAAGATTGTGAATTTTTTTATTGGGTGTGCTGTTTGGTCTTATAAAGGTTGGGTAGGCGATTTTTATCCCAAAGGTACTCGCTCTACAGATTTTCTTCACCTCTACAGTCGTCGCTTCACTGCTGTTGAGGGTAACACTACTTTTTACGCTGTACCAAATCAAGAAACTGTCAAACGCTGGGCTGCTCAAACACCTCCAGAGTTTAAATTTTGCTTAAAATTACCGCGAAATGTAACTCATAATGGGTCGCTCAAACCTTATATTGACGATGCTTTAAAATTCGCGGAAATCATGCGTCCTCTGGATAGTCGTCTTGCACCTATGTTTGCACAGTTACCACCTAGCTACGCACCTCAATCGCTGGATGACTTAACTGCTTTCATGGAAGCTTGGCAACAAACGCAACTACCTTTAGCTGTAGAAGTCAGACATCGCGACTGGTTCAAACAACCATATGCAGATAAGTTAACAAATCTGCTGCAAAAGTTCGGTGTCGGAAAAGTAATACTCGATTCTCGTCCAATTTATACTGGGGATGATGACCCACAACTTGGCTCAGAAAGACGTAAACCTCAATTACCAGTAGAATTTAACGTTACGGCACCATTTACTTTAATTCGTTTCATATCTCATCCAAATTTACCTATAAATCAACTATTTATGGAAGAATGGGTAAATTATATTAAACAATGGTTGCAATCTGGAACGCAAATTTACTTTTTTGTCCATTGTCCCCAGGAAGGAAAATCACCCTCAATAGTTCGTCATTTTCAAAACCTATTAGAACAGAGAGATATAGGGGTCTCACCCCTACCTTGGAACCAAATTAATAATCCTCCGAAACAACTCAGTCTATGGTGACTTGCACTATTAGCTAGTTGTGGTAAGTTGAAATAAGTGAATAAAATTTAATCACAAAAATATAGAGTTTCTTTAAAGGTTAGGTTAAAAAATATCTCCTTTTAAAGATTCTGTAAACTTCTACATATTTATTATGCAGGAGAAATTTTTAGTAGCATATAGTACCATTTCAGGCTTTTGTCAGTTAGCGATACTATTATTTGAATAAACTATCGACTCTGTCAAAATAATTTATGCAAATGGTATGAATTAAATCTTCTTAAATCCTTTTTTCTTTATATTTTAGACATAGAAAGGATTGGAAAATAATTGTGTTTGCTAAACAGTTTAATCACCGCGAAAGCGGCACAGGTATATTTTTGGGCTAGCATTTACATATTAGGAAGTATCTATGAACCACCTACTTTATGAAAAATCAAAATCCTACAAAGGATATCTAATAATACCGTTTGTGTTTGGTAAAGCAGATAATTACGAAATTTATTCGTATAAACTGCTATCAGAAATTGGTTCTAAAAGCCAGTATCACAAAGCGGAAAATCCAGCCAAAATCTATGGTAGCAGCATCGAGAATATCATTAATATTGCGAAAGAACACATAGACAAAAATGCAGATGTTGTAAGCGATAGTGATATGTTTAAGCATCGCTATGTTTTCCGCAATAACTTAATTATTGTCTCCCAAGAGGCTGGTAAATATTATTACGACCACTATCTACCAGATTCATTAAATAACATCGCCGCACCAAAGTTATTTAAATCAGAATATGAATGTTGGTGTTGGGTAAAACAGGGAATTGATGCGTTAAATGTAGGACACAAAGTTAAGAAAAGTTAACGGTTAACAGTTAACAGTTGACAGTGAGCAGCGAACAGTAAATTAAAAATAAGGAGAAGGGGTAGAATCAAATTTTTAACTCCTAACTCCTAACTACTAATTCTTAACTCCTAACTCCTAATTCCTAACTGATTCAAGGTAGCCAGAAATCGGGAATAATCGATTTACCAATCTCGCGGACGGTATTATTAATAGTTCTTGCGGCTTGTATATGTGCTTCATCTGCTTCTACTGGTAATATATTTGCATTTGCACCTGCTCCTAAATAATCAACTACCAAATTCGCAGCTTCTAAACCTGTAACGTAAGCTTTTTCTTGAGACCAAGAACCGTGACGGCTAGTAATCCAATCACCGCTCATAAATACATTATTAAAACTTGTCTTTGCTGGTAGCATATGTCGATAGCTACCGGGTGAAAAGTGAGTCACAGCTTGTGGTAGACGAATCACGCTGCTATCAATTACTTTTGCAGTGGCAAATTCCGGTACGCAGGTGATTAAATAATTGTGGACTATGGAGATTATTTCTTCATTACTCAGAGGAATAAATTGATTAGCATGATAAAAGTCAACTTCTACAACCGTTCCCGGTTCGTCTCTATATTCATCGTGGAGAGCGTTTAAATCAAAAAATGTCCATCCAGTGGTTTTATCAAAACCAAAACAAGCATTTGAAGGTCGAGGAATATTAATTTTTCTATCAAACCACAGACGAGTTGCTAATACATCAATTGCGTTTAAATTCTTTAAATTACGGAATTCTTCACGAGTTTGCAAACTTTCGCTGTTAGAGACAATCTTTTTCATTCCACTAATACCAACACTGAAAACTACCGCATCGGTATCAAAAACTTCATCACTGCAAACTACACTTTTGACCTGATTTCCATCAGTAACTAAATCAGTAACTCGCTTATTTGCAAGCACCTTTCCCCCAGCTTTTGCAATTTGTTCTACCCAAGGACGAAAAATTTGTTCTCCCACAGTACCCCGACACCAAACCACATCAAAATCCGGTTGATGGGCCAAGATAAAATAGTAAAGCATTCCCAAGGTTGCAGCAGCAGAACATTGTTCTCCGGGAGCAAATAAACCTACCAATAACATTGGTTCAAAAGATTCCCGAAAAAGACGTGCAGAAACACCAAACTGTTTGAACAATTCCCGCGCCGTGACATAATCGTAACGTCGCCAAGCAGCATCAGAATTATCGAAATCAATCAGAGCATACAGTAAAGGTAAAGCACTGAGCCTATCAACTAACGGCAACCTTTTAAACTGAGTATATATAAAAGTTCCTAAAGGGGTAGGAAGCTTAGGTAAATCCTGAAAAATCGGAGACTCAACCTCCAAACCAGCAGGAGAATATTGAGAAGAACGAGTCCAGGTAGTAAAAGGATTAATATTTAGCTCATTTATCAAAGCAAAAATATTTCTGTAAGGATACCAAAAACCGTGAATACCCGCTTCCACAGATTTACCCTTTTCAGTTTTCCAACCAGCAACCAAACCCCCTGGATAAGAACCAGCTTCTAAAAGTGTGACATCATAGCCTTGTTTTGCGAGGTGATGAGTCGCACCCAAACCAGCCCAACCAGCACCTACTACTACTACTTTTTTCATATCAGTGAACAGTTAACAGTTAACAGTGAACAGTTAACAGTAATCATATTATTTTTAGGTGACGCGAGAAATAATTTTGGAATTAGATATCTCAATTTAGTAAATCCGATTTCTGAGGTTCGAGTATTATATATAGTGCTATGAGAAGGTTAAAGGTCAGAGGTCAAAGGTGTAATCATAGATTTTAGCTTTTATTACCAATTACCAATTACCAATTACCTATTACCAATTACCCATTACCCATTACCCATTACCTACTTCCAACTCAATTTCATATCCCAACCTTTTAGCAAGAGAAATCTTATAAACATCACCTTGATTCATTTCTCCCGGTTCTTTCATTTGGGTTAAAGCAGTGACAACTTCATCTGAATTTGCAGTTAGAATAACTACGGGTTTATCGCAAGCAATGGGGAAATCGTGCCAAGTACCGAGATGTAATAAAAGTCCGTGACCGGGAGGAAAGCGCAATGCTTTTACCTGGGATAAATCGTGTAAGTCCTGATTATTTTGATGATTAGGTGGTGACAAAACCATAATAAAAGAAGATTGACCCAAACCGATAAACATTTGAGTCATGAACATGTGACGTTCCAACCAGGTTACTGTTGGATATCCCGGCATTATTTTAGCAGTTCTAAAAGTTGCATCTCCGCGATAGGTAAAGTCGATATTTTCACCTTCCAATACTCTTCCTTGATAAAACGGTATTCCCAATCCCGGTTTACTGACATCATCACCTAATAAATATCCGTAGGGTTTAATATTTTCTGCATCAGCATCAATTACGGGAATAGTTAATGTTTTTGTTTGGGAAATATTCATATTTTGGATTTTGGATTTTAGATTTTGGATTTTGGATTTTAATTAGGGATAAGTTGTTTGGATTATAAAGCTAAAAACCTCACCCTGTCCTTGCGGACATTCCTCTCCAAGTTAGCGGCTACGGTGTACACAGAAGTTTTATAATTTGCTTTCACAGCGTTTTTATCCCCCCTACCCCCGCTAATTTGGGGGGATTTTTCAAAGTCCCCCTTTTTTAAGGGGGATTTAGGGTGTGTTTTCAAACTCGCCGTCACCCTATAAGGGTGCGGCTACAAAAACGAAGCCCACCAATGGTGGGCTAATAAATTCAGCCTACGCAGGTAGGCTTTGTATCTATAGCCCCAGGCTTCTAGCCTGCGGGCTAGTTGAGTTTGAAAACACGCCCTAGGGGGATCTGACGAGATGTGTGTACACCGTAGCCTTATCAAGGGAGAGGGAAAGATTTATTGTAGATATTATTAATTGTTCACTGTTCACTGTTAACTGATAACTGAATATATTTTCTCACCGGTGGTTATCCAAGTATCGGATTGATTTTTTATGTTCATTAAACATTCTTTTAAATATTTTAACCGCATCGGTTGACCGACTATAAAAGGATGTAAACCAATAGCCATTACCCGTGCTTGCGATTCTCCTTCTTGCCATAATTGATAAAATTGGTCTTCTATGGCTTTAGCAAATTCTGCACCGGAAAAACGATTGCTCAAACATAAGGTAATGTCATTAGCTTCTATGGTATAAGGAATAGCTAGTAAACGTCCATCTGGAACAGGATACCAATAAGGTTGGTCGTCGTTTACCCAATCGGCTGTATATTCAATTCCGGCAGAATGTAGTAATTCAAATGTTGATTCTGTGATGGAAAATCCTGGAGTTAGCCAACCTTTGGGAATTTTACCAGTGGCTTGTTTAAGTAAAGTTATAGTTTTATTTATAGTATCAATTTCTGTTTCTTTATCCATACCGCTATGACCTGTAGAATTGTTAATTCCATGAGCCATTATTTCCCAATTATGAGCAAGCATTGCTTCCATAATTTCTGGATAAAGAGTGCAAATCTCGCCGTTTACTGCTGCGGTAACGGGAATTTCTAATTCTGCGAATAAATCAAATAAACGCCAAATTCCGACTCTATTTCCATAATCTCGCCAACCATAATTAGCAATTTCTGGATAACTATTTAAATGAGGTTGAATTGCAGTCCCTATTTTACCAAAAGTAAAATGTTCGACGTTCATTACTATCCATACGGCAACTCTAGCATTGTTAGGTAATTTTAATTCTGGACGTTGGGAAATTGGTTGAAAAGATGGAGGAAGCATATTTCAGTGAACAGTTAGCAGTTAACAGTGAGCAGTTAGGAATGAGTATCGAGCAGTCGAAAACGTTTTGTCTTCTGGTACTCTACTTCTTCTCCTCTAATTAGATTAATCTTCTAACCAGACAGGAATCAGAACTAGGAGTAATTAAATAATCTTTTGTATAGGATACAACATCAAATTATATTCAACTATTTAGTGAATATTAAAGATAAATATAATTTTTAATTATTTTTTAAGGGTCAATCCTTGACTGTCAAATTGCTGCTACGAATAAAATGAGCAAATTTCATTTCATGCAATTCAATTTGTCCTACTCTCTACTTACTGTTCCCTATCCTTTTAAAATTATCTAGTGACAATTAATTATCTCATTTAAATTGTCTTTGAAAATTATAAAAAATAAATACAATCTCACGGATAAATATATATTTTTTGAGTATCTTAATCTTGCTTTTACCTAAGCAATTATAATTTATTATAGAAGCGCTCTCTAATATTTATCCCCGAATTTATTGCATAGGACAAATAAGTATAAATCTTCTTAGGTGTTCTAAATATACTGCAAAAAGATTCTGGAATAGTTAACTGAAAATTTGATGTTAACTACATAGACAGCGGATACGAATCAACCCAAAACTTAAAAGGAGGTTTTAGTATGGAAGGAGCTTTGCTAATACTCCTCATTTTCTTACTAGTTACTTCTGGAAAAAGAGAAGATAAGCCTGATGAGCATTACGAAGTAAAAATCTACGACAAGAAAAAGAAAGAAGACAAATAAGGACATTATTGTTCTACAAATGAATAAATTACTGAGATAATCATCGGGGTAATTCTACCTAGTTAGAGTTAGGAATTCAGAGTTAGGAGTTATATAATGCCTTTAACCTTTTAACTTTGACCTAACGCAAATGCTTACCGAAACATCAATAAAAAATGCAACTCCAAACCAAAGTTTAATATCAGAAGCACTTGAAGATGAATTACGAGCAAAAGCTTTTGATATCACACCCGAAAATGTAGAAAAAACTATATATAAACGCTGGGATTTACTCAAATCAATTTATTCTGATTTTAAAAAATTATGTCAAACTGATTTAAAAATGAAACCGGATGTCATGCTTCCAACATTGTGGAATTTATGGCTACCTCTAGCAACACAAATTGCATCGCGATATCAAAAAAAACAATCTCCTTTTATCCAGGGAATTTTGGGAGGACAAGGAACGGGAAAAACTACAACTTGTAAAGTTATTAGTTTAATTTTGTCACACCTGAAATACCGTACCTTGAGTTTATCAATAGATGACTTATATAAAACCTATCAAGCACGTTTAATTTTACAACAGCAAGACCCGCGTTTAATTTGGCGAGGACCACCGGGAACTCATGATGTTGATTTGGGTTTAAATCTTTTAGATAATATTCTTCAGCGACAAACTACAGTAACGGTACCTCGTTTCGATAAATCTCTACATTCTGGTGCTGGTGACAGAATCAATTCTCAAACAGTAGAAAATATTGATATCGTATTGTTTGAAGGTTGGTTTGTCGGCGTTCATCCAATTAACTCAGCAGTATTTAATGCTCCTCCACTACCAATTATTACGGAAGCAGATAAAAAATTTGCGAAGGATATGAACGAAAAGCTTCATCACTATCTACCCCTATGGCAACGCTTAGATAGTTTAATCGTGCTATATCCTAAAGATTACCGTCTTTCCTTAGAATGGCGAAAACAAGCCGAGAATCAAATGAAAGCTAGGGGAAAAACCGGGATGAATGACTTACAAATTGAGGAATTTGTAAATTACTTTTGGAAAGCACTACACCCAGAATTATTTATTAAGCCATTAATCAAATCCCCATCAGTTGATTTAATAATTGAAATTAATCCCAATCACAGCTTTGGGAAAGTTTATAAACCTAGTTAGGAGTTAGGAGTTAGGAGTTAAGAGTTAGGAGTTAGGAGTTAAGAGTTAGGAGTTAGGAGTTAGGAGTTAGGAGTTAGGAGTTAGGAGTTAGGAGTTAAGAGTTAGGAGTTAAGAGTTAGGAGTTAAGAGTTAGGAGTTAAGAGTTAGGAATTAGAAGTAAATTAAATTATTTAATTTATACTCCCTCTGCTTTATTCCAATTACCTATTACCTATTACCTATTATCAATTCCCTATTCCTTAATTGATTCAAGTAAATTATTAAAAGGTTGCCAATTATCTTCTTGTGAAATTGATT
>CAKZYM010001048.1 GCA_937884685.1 uncultured Calothrix sp. | reverse complement strand
GCCAATGCGCCGAGAAAGGAGGATATTTTTTGTTAGTGGTTAGTTGTTAGTTGTTAGTTGTTAGTGGTTAGTTGTTAGTTGCTCTTTTGTCCCCCTCTTCTTTCTCTTAAAAAACCCCAAATCTACTATGAAAAAACACTCGATTATCGGAATAATTCCTGCTGGTGGAAAGGCTACGCGGATTTCTCCTTTACCTTTGAGTAAGGAATTGTATCCCGTGGGTTTTCGAGGTGATGATGATATTGAAATAAATAATCAAAGCAATAATCAAAATCATTTACGTCCTAAAGTTGTTTCTCACTACTTGCTGGAAAGGATGCAGCTAGCTGGTATTGATAAAGCATATTTTATCTTGCGTTCGGGTAAGTGGGATATTCCTGCTTATTTTGGTGATGGTGAAATGCTTTCGATGAGTTTGGGATATCTAATTATGAGTTTACCTTATGGGGTTCCTTTTACTTTGGATAGTGCTTATCCTTTTGTGAAAGATGGTGTGGTAGCTTTGGGTTTTCCCGATATTTTGTTTGAGCCGAAGGATGCTTTTTTTAAGATATTAAAACGATTAGAGAATAGTAATGCTGATGTGGTTTTGGGATTATTTCCTACAGATAAACCTCAAAAAGCGGGGATGGTAGATTTTGATGATGCAGGAAAGGTTCGTTCAATAATTGAAAAACCACCTGAGTCAGATTTACGTTTTATGTGGGGTATTGCTGTTTGGAAACCTGAGTTTACTAAGTTTCTACATGAGTATTTAATTGGTATTAAAGAAGATATAAATTTACCAAATTTACCTGAAATTCCGATTGGGAATGTAATTCAAGCTGCTATAAGTAAAGGTTTGCAAGTGGAAGCGGAAGCTTTTGAACATGGTAGTTATTTGGATATTGGGACTCCGGATGATTTGATGACAGCGGTAAGAGGGTTTGCTGATGGTTTTGAGTGATTAGTTAAAAATAATTTTATATTTTGAAATGCAAATAAAGGTCGCGTAAGCTGATTTTAAAATACTCACTTATTCATCTTAATATTTTTATTTTTGCACAACTCTAAAAATTTTATTGGTGTATGGAAGAGATTAAAAAACATATCTGTTTGACCTGAAGAGCAGGGCAAACTCACTTAAATTTAGAGCATGGGCTATTGACTAAATAAATTAAATATGTTTTAAACGAGAAAATAAAATTTATCACCGAGAGTCTTTTCTCTATTTATAAAAAAGTAGTTCAAAATACAACTAAGTAACAAATATATTAAGCAAGTAGGTGTAATTAAATATAACACTGTCATTGCGAATAAAACAAAGTTAAACGACGCAATAACATAGGATTTATATTGCTTCCCTACGACCGCAATGACGAATTATGCTAACACTTATCTACTTCGTATCGCTAAATGTAACTATTTATGGTCTAGTTTGGATAGGTTTATTTTTTCCATAAATAGCCTTTAATTGAGCATATGTTGTCTCAATAGCTTTTATTTATTGAATATCGATTATAGAATTGGGCTGGAATAATTAATCTATCATTCTAACTTATTTCTCTTGCGAGAATAATTTTGAATAATTACTGATAGTAAGAATTTTCGTCAATCTTTATAATTTTTCTTACCTGGATATTCCTTCTATCAAAATTTATAGAGTTTTGCAAAGCCCTTACTTTTAATGGGTACAAATTTTTTATGATTTGTAAGCTTAAAAATTAGTAATTGTCTTCAAAAAAAATCCTTAGCAATTGTAGTTATCAGTGGTGCATCAATATTCGCAAGAGATTTTAATTTCATCTACCTCGATTCAAGGGATAAGCCATGCCTATTAACGCTGACGGTAAATTTATTGCGAATTTCGATGATGGTGTGCCATCTGAATTTTCAGGGATTACAACTACAGAATCCGTTCAAAATTTTAATGGGTTAGGTACGGGAACAAATGTTTTCTCGGGAAATTTCCTCAGAAACACAACTCCAACATATAGTACAAGCAATTCCGGCGATCCAAACCAGCCAGGACTAAAAACAACTCTGACTCTAGAAAATCTTCCTTCTCATACCAGCATCGATTTGAATTTTTTGCTGGGAATTATTGATACTTGGGATGGAAAAGGGGATGGAACTGATGACGATTTTATCGACAACAATTCTAGTGACACTCAGAGAAGGTCTGATTTCTTCAACATTACTGTTGATGGAAAAGAAATTTTCAAAAAATCATTTAGTACCTTTGACTCAAACGCTCAAGACTACGTTCCACCAGCAGGAGTAGAGCTTGTTACGTTTGACTCTCAAAATTTATTTACTGACGAGGATGGTGTTCAGAAAACACAAAATGATTCTGCCTATGATATGGGTTTAGACCCAACTTTCGACAGTATTGAACATACTGCGGATACATTAACCATCGAGTGGTTCAGCGATGGTCCAGGTTGGCAGGGTGATAGAAATGGTGTTAGAGATGAATCCTGGGCAATTGATAATGTTGAAGTCATACTTAACGGTCTTGACACCACAGCACCGAGCGTAGATACCAGCAATGGTTTGAGTCCTGCGGATGATTCAGATGATGTCGCTGCTGGTAGTAATTTAGTAATTACATTTGATGAACCAGTCAAAGCTGGAAGTGGAAATATCATCATTACAGAT
>CAKZYM010001047.1 GCA_937884685.1 uncultured Calothrix sp. | reverse complement strand
TTTACCGTTATTTACAGACCATAATTTAACATTATTATCCCTGGAAGCGGAAGCAATCGTTTTACTATCCGAACTAAAATCTAAATTTGCAACTAAATCTTTATTACCTGATAAAGTATGAAGTAATTTACCGTTATTTGTAGACCATATTTTTATTGTTCCATCTAATGATGCAGAAGCAATAGTTTTATTATCTGGACTAAATTTAACGCTCGCGATTAAATCTTGATGTCCCGATAAAGTATGAATTAATTTACCGTTATTTACAGACCATATTTTTAATGTATTATCCGATGAAGCAGAAGTAACGGTTTTACTATCCGGGCTAAATTTTACAGTAGAAAAGGAGTATTTATTTCCCGGTAAAGTACGAAGTAGCTTACCATTTTCTGTAGACCATAATTTCACCGTTTCATCCAATGAAGCGGAAGCAATAATTTTACTATCAGAACTAAATTCAATACTTGTCACTAACTTCTTATGACTTGGTAATCTGTAGAGTAATTTACCGTTGTTTGCAGACCATAATTTTACAGTATTATTCCATAAAGAAGCAGCAATAGTTTTACCATCTGGACTAAATTCAAAGTGATTAATTTCATCTTCATCTTCCATAATCGTATTCTTTTCTAGAATAATAGAATTACGAATGGCATTGTTTAAAGCTAATTGAACTTTCTGCTCTATATAACTTGGTATTGAATTTCTCCACCAGCTATTTCGCATTAATTCATTACCTTTAATACCTTCTATTAATGCATCTTCATATTGTTGTAAACTAAAAAGATATTCAGAATTTGCTCTAAAACTATCAATTCTGCTGATTGTGGCACTTCTTTCTGCTTTTATCCAATTCCAACAAGCAAAACCAGTAGCTAAAGAAGCAGCTACCAAACCACCAGAAAGCCAAAAAATTGCCCGTTTTTGTAACCGTACTTTTTCTTGTTGCTGATAAACATTTTTTTCTTCTTCCCTATATCTTTTACGTAAACTTTCTCGAATAAACTTTGCTTGAGAATTGCTCAAATAATCTCGATACTTCTCATAAAAATACCAATCTTCCGCTTCAACTAAAGCACCACCGCTCAATAAATAATCATTTGAAAACTTCTTATTTTCCCATTTAACCACTTCAAACTGTAACCGCTCCTGCCAAATCCGAAATTGACGATTACTCTTTATCCATTTTTGCAGCATTCCCCATTCACGAATCAGCACCTCGTGAATAATTTCTACCGTTTGACATTTATTTTTTTTATCCCAACCAGTTACCACCAAACGCTTATTAGCCAAAAAATGCACCAAATCCCAATTCTCTTCTCCTACTTCTCCACGAGTAGCTTGACGTTTGGTATCTTCGGTACCTTCCCCCGGACTAATCAACTGAATAAATATCCGTTCTGCTCTTTCTTTATCTTTAGTAGATAACGGATGCAAAACTCCATCAGCATATTGAGCCAAAGCCTGCTTTAAACCACCAATTTCCTTATATGCTTGATGGGTAAGATACCATTTGTAGTGTTTTTCCCAAAGCAGCGACAAGGTAAACTCCAACAAAGGTAAACTTCTAGCTTGATTTCCTAACTCATCAATCAATTTATCCGTTAAACCCGATTCCAACTGCACCTTCATCTTCTCGGCTGGTTGTGCAATTGTTGCACGCAATTCTTCTCGATTCATTGGAGAAGAGTTATAAATTCTTTTCTGTAAAACATCGCTAAATTCACGATGAGAAATTGCTTGTCCGTAGAAATCAGCCCTTAAGGTCAGTACTAAACAAAAATTTGGTGCGAATTTGATAGCGTAGAGTAATGCATTTAAAAAAGGCTGCTGTTGTGATTCGGGAGCTAAGGTGTAAAGTTCTTCAAACTGGTCGGCAATTAATATGAAACGCTGGGATAATAGATTATTCTTATCTTGATACTTAATAGTTTCTTCAATAAACCGACATAAAGCTTTCTCATCACCTTCGAGATTTACTTCTAATTCTTCCAACCAGCCATTATCAATTACCTCAGTTGGTAGCGGTAAATTTTTCAAAACAGATGCCAAAGCGTCAAAAGGATTATTTCCCAGACGAAACGATACAATCTGCATCCCGACTTCTCGTAACTGAGGAACTAAACCAGCAAACACTACCGAAGATTTTCCACTTCCAGAAGCACCAACGATAGGAACCAGGGATCTATTATTTACTGCTTCTAGTAATTCTGTAAGAAACTTTTCTCTACCAAAAAAGTAAGGAGCATCAACTTCGGCAAAAGCAGATAAACCTTGATAAGGATTTTCAGGAAGTCTACCCATCAATCCTCCTAAGTCTTCCCATGTAGGAGGTTTATCTGTAATATTTTGACAGATAAATGGCAACCATTCGACTCCCGGTAGTTGTTTTTCCCGTGTATTTCCTGTCAGTTCTTTGAGCTTAACTCTTGCATCTCGTACTGAGGTAAATAAAGATTTACCATAAGCATAAGACCTGAGAAAATACTCAAGAAAGGTTTGAGCAACTTTATCCGGTACGGGTTCGCGCCAAACTATAATAAATGGTAAATTTAAATCTGCTAATTGATGAGCTAAACCTAAACCATCGCAAGAATTAAAAAACGCTACTTTTAAACCTTTTTTGATTGCTTCACCGAAAGTATTTCTAACTTCTTCTAAATTCAAACTTTCTGTACTATTGATTTGTAACGAGCCAATAGTACCATCAATACGGCTTATACTATGTCCGCTATAAAATAATATATCGCAGGGTTCATCCCATAATTTAATAAAATCTTGTCGTCGTGGTTGCTCAAGATTAATTAATTCTGCTCCTCGTTTATAAAGCTTTTCAATTAATTCTTTATCTGTAGCAACATCTATATTTGTACTATCACCAAATATACTAGTAATTCTAACTCTTCTGAATATCCCATCATCGACAACGGATGGTAAACTTGGTTGAGATTCATTTAAACATAAGACAGTTTCATTAACAGAATGTTTGTTTAAATAATCCCATTCTTGCCAAGGTAGTCGATGCAATATATCTTTTATGTAGGTCGATTTTATATTTTGAGTATAAATAGTAAATATAATTTCTGAATCATAATTTAATTCAGTTTCAATTAATGATTCTAATTGGATTTTAATATTATCAAGCCATTCGTTTAAATTATTCAGCAATTCTTGAGTAATTTTTTCGTAGTCTTGATAACGTTCTGACCAAGAAAACTTAGTGATTTTTTTTATTTTTACCCTCGCTCCTAAAATGTCAGCGAGGTTAATATATTCATCTTTCCACTTTTGATATAAAACAGGAATATTTGGTGATGGAGTTAAATGGGTTTCTAGTAACATCGGGTTTTGACTATTAACTACACTTACAGTAAGTGTGTTTTTATCAAAGCCATGTTGAAAATCACCATTACCAAATTTTAAACCTATTTTTAAGAGCATTACTAGTACTGCTTGGTGGAAGTAAAAAGTAAGAAGTAAGAAGTAAGAAGTAAAAAGTAAAAAGTAAAAAGTAAAAAGTAA
>CAKZYM010001046.1 GCA_937884685.1 uncultured Calothrix sp. | reverse complement strand
TGTGTTTTATAAATTTGAATTTCGTGCTTATCGTCGCAAGTTCGCGACTCCCTTGAATACATTTCACGGTATTTGGGAAAATCGGGATGGTGTTATTCTTCGTCTGACTGATAAAACTGGGAAGGTGGGATGGGGAGAAATTGCTCCGATTAGTTGGTTTGGTTCCGAGACTGTGGAACAAGCGGTTTCATTTTGTCGCAAATTACCGCTAGTCATAACTGATAAGACTATTTTCTCGATTCCTGATGAATTACCTGCTTGTCAGTTTGGCTTTGAATCAGCACTGAAAATCATTTCTATAAACCAAGAAACAGTAAAACCTGATTTTCTTAAAAATAAGCGGGTTAAGAAGTTAGGTTCGCGATATCCCAATCGTGAAGATAATATTGCGAGTAGGTCTTCTAGCGCTATTTCTTGCGTTTTATTACCTGCTGGAAAAGTTGCTTTACATCAATGGCGAAATGTATGGGATATTGGTTCTCATACTTTTAAATGGAAAATCGGCGTTTATCCCTTTAAAGAGGAATTATTTATTTTTGATTTACTCGTTGGTGAGCTACCCACTTCCACAAAACTGCGATTAGATGCTAATGGTGGTCTGAGCTATGGTGAAGCTGAGATTTGGCTGCAAAAATGCGATAATATCAATAAAAACGATGATATTGATTTGCAAATCGAATTTATAGAGCAACCGCTTTCGGTCAATCGGTTCTCAGAGATGTTGGAATTAAGTCGTAGCTACACCACAAAAATAGCTTTAGATGAATCTGTGGCCACACTCGAACAACTTCAAAGCTGTTACGAGCGAGGTTGGAGAGGAATTTTTGTTATCAAAGCCGGTATTATTGGCTCCCCGTCACGTTTACGCCAATTTTGCCTTACTCATAAAATTGACACTGTATTTTCATCCGTTTTTGAAACCAGTATCGGTAGAGAAGCAGCTTTATCCCTAGCGACTGAATTATCTCCACAAGAAAGAGCGGTAGGTTTTGGTGTCAATCATTATTTTGCAGAAGATGAGCAAATTTGTTTGGATAATTTATGGAAGGAAACGTCGAGTATTTCGTAAATAATAACTGTTTGGTTTGCGAAGATAGTTATTTACTAAGTAAGTTAATCGAAAAATTTGATTTAGAAATTATTAGATTTAGAAAGAAATATTCTTATCCACCGAAAATTATTTTAAACGAACGTCAACCAGTATATTTTTTAGCCGGTTTTATCGCAGCTTGTAAAGCGAATTGTTCTGTATTTTTATGCAATCCCGATTGGAAAGAACAAGAATGGCAGCAGGTATATGATTTAGTCAAGCCAGATATTATCTGGGGAATAAAAAATTATGTAGTGGGAGCATTTTATCACCAATCCCCAATTCCCAATCCCCAATTCCCACATATAATGATTCCCACAGGTGGGTCATCGGGAAATATAAAATTTGCTGTTCATTCCTGGGATACTTTGACAGCTTCAGTAAGAGGATTTCAACAATATTTTGAAGCAGATAAAATAAATTCTTTCTGTGTATTACCGCTATATCATGTCAGCGGTTTAATGCAGTTTATGCGCTGTTTTCTAACTGGTGGAAAATTAGTTGTTTCACCTTTTAAGTTAATTAAATCAGGTCAAATAAGTATTAATAGCTTTGTAAATATTGTAAATGAGCTTGATTTCTTTATATCTCTAGTTCCTACTCAATTAGAGTTTTTATTACAACAATCTGATTTAACTCAATGGCTCAGTAAATTTCAAACTGTACTTTTAGGAGGTAGTCCTACTTGGGATGAATTATTGCAAAAAGCTAAGTTTCATCATATTAGATTAGCTCCTACTTACGGAATGACAGAAACCGCTTCTCAAATTGCGACTATGAAACCCGATGATTTCCTCAAAGGTAAAGTTGGTTGTGGTCAAATTCTTCCTCATGCAAAGGTCGAAATCCACGACGAAAATCAAGAAAATTTAGAAGGTAATCAAATTGGGAGTATTAATATTCAAGCTGAATCCTTAGCTCTTGGTTACTATCCTTTTGATGGGAAAAGACAAACTAATTTACAAATAGATGATTTAGCTTTTTTTGATGAACAAGGTTATTTGAATATTGTCGGCAGAAATAGCGACAAAATAATTACTGGTGGAGAAAATGTTTATCCTTCAGAAGTTGAAGCTGCAATTAGAGCAACAGGAATGGTCGCTGATGTTTGTGTAATTGGTTTAGAGGATAAATATTGGGGACAAGTTGTCACAGCTATTTATGTTTTAAATGACTCTAATATTTTAAATCAACAAATTAATCAACAGATTCAAGTTTTGTTAAAAGATAAATTGACTAATTATAAGATTCCTAAAGTTTGGATTTCTGTTGATTCTTTACCTCGTAATTCTCAAGGTAAAATCAATCGTCAAATTGTTTATAAAAATGCTGTTGAATATTCAGAATCATCTGCAAACTCGCACGCAAAATTAACCACTAAACCACCCTCAGCCTAGAAGGCTGGGGCTATTTGAACAAAGTCCACCTGCGTGGACTAATAAATTGTTTAGCCTACGCAGGTGGGCTTTGCTGTTGTAGTCCCACCCTTTGAGGGTGAGTGGATTTAGCGTAATTTTTCCAAACACTTAACAATTTCTGCTGATAATGCAATTTTTTTTCTGCTTGTTGCATCAATACAAACATGACGAGTCATTGCTTTCGCAGCTAATTTTTCATTAACGTAAATTTGATAATCAATTTCAAACTGTTCGCTGCGGATTCGTAAAGGTGTCAAATCAACAAATACTTTATCACCACAATACATCGGACGCATAAAATCTACATCAGCATGAATGATAGGAAAAGCTGTAGATGGATTTGTAAAAAATTGTTTAATATCGATTCCTAATGATTCTAAAGATGCTTCATAAGCTTCATGACATATAGATAAAACATTGGCAAAGTAAACGACACCAGCAGCATCGGTATCTTGAAAGTGAATCTTGCGATTGTAGGTGAAAGACATTGGGATTTTGGATTTTAGATTTTGGATTTTGGATTAAAAGAGTTAGGAGTTAGGAGTTAGGAGTTAGGAGTTAGGAGTTGTGAGTTAGGAATTATGAATTATAAGTTATGAGTTAAGAGTTAATAATTCTGGGGGGTGGGGGGGCGAGGGGAAGGGGGGGAGCGAGGAGACGAGGAGGAGCGGGGGAGAGAGGC
>CAKZYM010001045.1 GCA_937884685.1 uncultured Calothrix sp. | reverse complement strand
GGTGGCGAATATCATATGAACAGTCCGGAAATGGCGAAAGCGCTACACCGGGCTGTTGATAGTAAAAATTATGACCACTATGAGGTTTACAAGCAGAATTTACAAGGTAGACCAATTACTGCTTTACGCGATTTACTAGACTTCCAAAGCGATAGACAGCCGATTTCTATAGAAGAAGTTGAATCTGTAAGCGAAATTGTCAAGCGCTTTTGTACTGGGGGAATGTCACTAGGCGCTTTGTCTCGCGAAGCACACGAAACTTTAGCGATCGCCATGAATCGGTTTGGCGGAAAATCCAATTCTGGGGAAGGTGGTGAAGACCCGGTACGTTTCAAATCCTTGGATAATGTTGATGAAGCGGGTCATTCGGCAACTTTACCTCATTTGAAGGGTTTGCGTAACGGCGATACTGCTTCGAGCGCTATCAAACAAGTTGCTTCCGGACGCTTCGGGGTGACTCCACAGTACCTAATGAATGCCAAACAAATAGAAATTAAAATGGCTCAAGGTGCTAAACCTGGTGAAGGAGGACAGTTACCCGGTAAAAAAGTTAGCGAATATATTGCTAGCTTGAGACGTTCTAAGCCTGGAGTTACTTTAATTTCACCACCACCACACCACGATATTTATTCCATTGAAGACCTAGCTCAGTTAATCTTTGATTTACATCAAATCAATCCTCAAGCCAAAGTATCGGTAAAACTGGTATCAGAAATCGGAATTGGTACAATTGCTGCGGGTGTAGCCAAAGCCAATGCCGATATTATCCAGATTTCCGGACATGATGGCGGAACGGGAGCATCACCTCTAAGTTCTATTAAACACGCTGGTTCACCGTGGGAACTCGGATTAAGCGAAGTGCATCGAGTTTTGATGGAAAATAGTCTCCGCGACCGAGTTATCTTGCGCGTAGATGGCGGTTTAAAGAGCGGTTGGGACATTCTGATGGGAGCAATGATGGGAGCAGAAGAATTTGGTTTCGGCTCCATCGCCATGATTGCTGAAGGCTGTATTATGGCACGGGTATGTCACTTAAATAGCTGTCCCGTAGGTGTCGCTTCTCAGAGAGAAGAATTGCGGAAACGCTTCCCTGGAACCCCAGAAAAAGTAGTTAATTTCTTCTACTTTATTGCTGAAGAAGTACGCAGTTTATTAGCAAAATTCGGTTATCGCTCCTTGTCAGAAGTAACCGGACGTGCTGACTTGATGAAAATGCGTGAAGGTGTGGAATTAACCAAGACCAAAGCATTAAATTTAGACTGCTTGTTAAAATTACCTGACAGTAAAGCCAATCGTAGCTGGTTAGAACACGAAGCAGTTCACAGCAATGGTGAGGTACTCGACGATAAATTATTGTCAGATGCTGAAATTCAAAATGCTATTAGTCAGCATGGTTCGATAAACAAAACAGTCAAGGTAGTTAATACCGATAGAACAATAGGCTCCCGTATTTCTGGGGTGATTGCATCGAAATACGGGGATAATGGTTTCCAAGGTCAGATTAATCTCAATTTTGAAGGTAGCGTCGGACAAAGTTTTGGTGCTTTTCTCCTCAACGGAATGAAAATGACATTGTTAGGAGAAGCCAACGACTATGTAGGTAAAGGAATGAACGGTGGGGAAATTATTATTAAACCATCCAAAAATTCAACCTACGACCCAGCACAAAACGTGATAATTGGTAACACCTGTCTTTACGGTGCAACTGGTGGAATGCTATTTGCAACAGGTAAAGCTGGTGAACGTTTTGGGGTACGTAATTCCAA
>CAKZYM010001044.1 GCA_937884685.1 uncultured Calothrix sp. | reverse complement strand
CTCCCCCGTAACTTCCATCAGTAGTAGCAGGTGGATTGAAATCACTGAAAACTTTGGTTTGTATATCTTCCATTTGTTTACTAAATATTGACTAATTTAACTAAGATTTTTTATGCTCTTTCCGAACAGTTAGTTAAATCAAACAGTTACCAGCAAACATTTTAAGATTAATTAGCACCTCAAATCAATTACTCATTCAAACAAGGGGTCTCTCCAATCATTTTGCACTTCTCCAGAACCCCAGGTAGAACAACCAAAAAGCAAATGGTCGTATTCAAGCATTTCATCAACGCTGGTGAAATCTTCTTCCATGCTGAACAAATCGCATAGCTCTTCACCAAAATGCTCGTGTATTTTAGTAGCAATTTCCTCAGTTATACCGGAAGTACTACCGAAAAAAATAGCCATCTTTGCCATAATTAAAGCTCCTCTGGGTTAAGCAATAAAATTTTTCTGCTTTGATTTTGTGCGGAGTTTTACCTTCAGAGATTCCCAGAGCATGTTCGATTTTAGATTAATATCCATTTCACGGTTTGACGACCAAAAGGTAACTCTTCTCATCAACCAATAGAAATCTAAAATTGATTATTCACAACATTATTCCAAACTACATTTAGAATTATTACAATGTTGTAACAGATATGACGAAACGTTTGGAGTTAAGAGTTAGGAGTTAGGAGTTAAGAGTTAGGAGTTAGGAGTTAAGAGTTAGGAGTTAGGAGTTAGGAGTTAGGAGTTAGGAGTTAGGAGTTAGGAGTTAAGAGTTAGGAGTTAGGAGTTAGGAGTTAAGAGTTAGGAGTAGAAATTTTCTACCCCCTCTACCCCCTCTATCCCCTCTCACAATTACCAACTACCAATCCCCAATCCCCAATTCCCTATTCCGCTATTCCCCATTACTAATCACCAATTCCCTATTTTCCACCACTTCTGATTTCTGCGCTTTCCAAAAATGTAAAATCTGCTGAGTAACTATTTCGGGATAAAAATAATGGAAAAAATGACCTCCTTGGGGACATTTCCATAGAATATCTTCTGGTTTTAAGTATTTTTTCCATTCATGAAAATCGGGATAACCTAAAATCATATCAATTTGTCCACCACAAACCATTAATGGCACCGAAACTCCTTCTAAAGGTAAACTTTCGGTTTTCAATATTGAATGCATTAACGGTAAATTTTCTAAATCTCGATAAAAATTGTCAATTAAATTATATAAACAACAGGGATATTTATTTCTAAAGACGTTATTAAGAGTATTTAATAAAGCTTCTGTTTTACTGAGAGTATATATTTGTCGCTGTTGATAATAGTTAACGTGCCAAGTTTTAGCGGGTTGTGCTGCTACTGAAAGTAAGGTTAAAGACTTAACAAGGTGAGGGTATTGACGAGCAAGCATTAATGCAATTGTTCCACCAATTCCATGACCAATTAAATTAACAGGAACCTCTTTGGTTTGAAGATAGCTATGTAATAATTCAACCGCTGTATCAATACAGGCTGGTTCATCCAATGTTTGAATATATTCCCACCCTGAAATATTTGTATAATTGATTAACTTATTTACTAAAGGTGTACTTAAACCTCTCAAAGAAGGACTTCCGCTCACCCAAATAGCTTCACCGTACATAGACATACCAAGTTCCTCAAAGCAAGATTAAATCAACTAACAATTATTCTCAACAAACGCATTACCCCAAATTTTGTTTGTATTAACCCATAATCAGGCTAGTACAAATATTTTTCCTCATGATTTAATTAAGGAATTAAAAGTTAATGAGGATTAGTTGCAATAAACATTAATTTAATATTATTCGATACAAAATAAAAAAAAGTTCTTATATTACAAATGCTGGGAAAAATAATGAAATATTAGTCACAGTTTGTTGAAATAGTAATTAGGAAGCTGGAATTTATTGGAATTAGATTACCTTTGCAGGAGTTTTATAAAGGTTAATTTTAATGGCTCTTGCTATAAGAATATGAAAGAGCTTCGTTTTAAAATTATAGATGGGGTTTGGCGAATAGCCTTTGCTTTCGACCCAGAACGAAAAGCTATTTTACTTGTGGGTGGTAACAAAGTAGGAGTAAATCAGAAGCGATTCTATAAACAACTTATCGCTAAAGCAGATAAAAGATTTGAAAATCATCTTAATCAGTTAAAAGAAAAAGGAGAAAGTGAAGATGGAAACAAAGCTTGATGACATAATAGAAAAACTTCCAAAAGAACGTCGAGATAAAATTGAAGCGCGAGCAGCCGAACTAATGGCAGAACAAATGACGCTTCGCGATATAAGAAAAGCCAGAGAACTTACCCAAGAGCGTATGGCAGAATTATTGGGGATTCGCCAAGATAGCGTTTCAAAACTCGAAAAACGTACTGACCTTCTTCTTTCAACTCTCCGCAATTATATAAATGCAATGGGAGGAGAGCTTCAACTAGTTGTAGAATTTCCTGATAGATTACCCGTTGTGATTACCGAGCTTGCAGAATTAAATGATGATAAAAATCAGGAACATGAAGTGATTCATACACAAGCGCAAGAGTAAAAATAGTAGGTCTGATGCCAATATTTTAATCCCAGAAACGGGATTCATAAATAAGAAACGTTTCTTTATCGCTGTGCTAATCGAACAATGCCCCGTTTCAATCCCGTTTCCGGGATTCATAAATAAGAAACCAAAGTAAAGCCGCATCAAAAATATTTGCTAACCTGTTTCAATCCCGTTTCCGAGATTCATTAATTAAAAACCTAGAAATATCAAATTTTCAAGGTTCTGGAGTTTTAACGAGACTTTGAGTTTACTACCTTCGATTGCTCCCATTAAAAATAATAAATCATTAAGAGTAGAAGAGTTAAACTCTTGCCTAGGAAAATAAGTTAGGTTTCAATCCCGCTAAGCAGTATTCATTTGGCAGAGTAATTTGTTATGTCTAACTCTTCTTTAGTAAATTATTGCATACTTTGGATTGAAGTTATAAATAACCGTTTAGCTGCGTAAATATGTTAGTACTCCAAAAAATTGGTTCTAACATATTTACTTAGTCAATTTTTGTCATATCATGCTAATTTAAGAAAAAAGCGCTACCTGAATTAGTTTCAGATAGCGCTTCAATAAATCCTTGAACTTTAGTATGTCCTAGTATTTGGCTATTCATAGTAAGCTCTCACCTTCACTAAAATAGCCTCCTCGACAAGTTCAAAAAGTAAAATTTAGCCCTGCTTTGAGCAGGTAATGTTTCTATGTCGCATTATAAAGCCTATCAGCCCGAACTTTTAGAATTGAAACCACAAGGTTTTGAAATTAACCAGGCTATACTTCAAAAATTTTCTACACAAAAGAATAGCCTTACAACCAAGCAGTTGCAAGGTTTAGGAGTTTGCGATCGCGTTCGTCGAGCTTGTCCAATCCAATATGTAATTCCTTGGAACAATTGTTTGATTTGGCATCTAGGACGCAACAGTTGGAAAGTTTACGAGGAAAGGCAAGTTAATTAAAATCAATATCTTACACCATTCTCAACACCGCCAGGGGTTGCAAACCCCTGTCTCATAGCATAAGTCCTATAAATAGGACTGCAAAAAGATTTTAGTCTACTTTAGTAGACTTGAGCTATTAGCCTCGGAATTGATTCCGAGGTGGTTTCAAGGCTAATTGAGAATGGTGCAGGATATTAATTAAAACCAAACATTACTGATTTCAAGTCTTCTAATGGTTTTCAAGAAGACTTTTTATGAAAAAATCCGAGATGTTATCAGTTTTTGACTACGACTTTCGAGATTTTGCGCTTACCGTATTATTATCGAGATTTTCAAAGTATCGTGAAAATTCAATTAGAACCTCTCTACTCGGAGTTAAATCCGGGATTGGGAAATTGTCCGCTCGGGTGTAAACAAGTATGTATTGTATATCAAAAGGCTCCAGGTCTTAAACCTCCTATAGGTAGTAGTTGTCCGCTTTCTTCTCACCAAGCAAAAACTTGTGCTGAGGTAATTCATGGAAGTGCAGATATTATTTTTAATACTTCTGCGACTGGGGATGGTAAGACTCTGGGGGCTAATTTACCAACTCTACTCGATTCTGGTTTCCGCACTATGGGTCTGTATCCGACTATTGAACTGGTGGAAGACCAGAGGGAACAGCAGGTAAATTATCATTGTTTATTTAATTTGGATGCTGGGGATAGGGTTGATAGATTATATGGTGCAGAGTTAAGTCGGAGAGTTCAGCAAGCGGAAAAAAGCAGTAAGTTTGAAGAATTGTTGCTAGCTATTGAACAAAAGCCTGTTTTACTGACCAATCCCGATATTTTTCACTACATCACTCACTATCAATACCAAAATCCAGCTTTGGGTAGAGATTTACTCCCGATGGCTCTTGCTGAATGGCCAGATTTATGGGTGTTTGACGAGTTTCCGATTTTTGGGCCGCATCAGGAAACTGCTGCTCTAAATAGTATGACTCTGATTCGTCGCAGTCAGGATAATCATTCTCGTCAGAGAAAGTTTTTGTTTACTTCTGCTACTCCGAAGGTTGATTTTATTACACAGTTACAGCAAGCTGATTTCAAGGTTAAGGAGATAGAAGGGGTTTATGTTAATCAAGAAACTCCTGGTTATCGTCAAATTTTGCAGTCGGTTGAGTTAGAGTTTGTGGAGTTGAAGGATACTGATACTTCTGGATGGTTGTCGGAGATGGTTGTTCAAATTCAATCGATGCTGGATGCTGAGTTGGATAGGGGAACACCGGGTAGAGGATTGATTATTGTTAATTCTGTCGCTAAGTCTGGTTTGGTGACTCGTTTGCTGGAGAAATTATTACCGAATGTAATTGTTAGGGAAGTTAGCGGAAGGATAGATTCTCGAAAAAGAT
>CAKZYM010001043.1 GCA_937884685.1 uncultured Calothrix sp. | reverse complement strand
CTGCTAAATTCGATACTCAGGCTTTTGCAAAAAATGCCAATCTGATACCCATATACAATGGTGTTTTAGAGCAATTAGGTGGTGATGCTTCGGCTTTGGCTTGTATGATTAGTCATGAAATGGCTCATCATAAGCAACGTCATCAGGTTATCACCAATATAGATAAATCTGGGATAATTGCTCAAATTAGAGAAGAAGCAATCGCACAGGTTTTAAATAGAAAGAGAAAAACTTCCCCAGTTGCAATCATAGGTGATTTTGTGGTTAGAAGAGTAATTGGAGGAACTATTGGTACTGTTGTTAATGGTGTATTAGACAATAGAAATAGTAGAAGATTTAGAAAACAGCAAAAACGTGTTAATTCGATTGTAGAAAAGAAGACGGTTGAATTAGAAAAAAATATTTTAAAGCAAAGTAGAAAAGATGAATTTGAAGCAGATAAAATTGCTTATCTTGCTTCTATAAAAGCAGGTTTTGATAAGCAAGGATGTTTGCGAGCAATGTCTGTACTTGATAGAACCAAGGGAGTGAAATTCGATGAAAATCATCCTACTATCAAAGAAAGAATTGCAGCATTAAAAGCTGTAATGAAAAAATCTAAGAATGAAACTTTGATAGCAGAAGGTAAAGACAACTTATTTCAAACTCAACCTTTAACCTACAACTTATCTGCAAATCAAACATCCTTACGGGTTAACTCTCGTCATGGAGCTTCGATAGGAGATGATATTGATAGAATGTTTGGCAGCTGATAAATAGATAAAGATTAAATCAAAAATTGAGTTAACAAACTAATTTAAATTTAAATAAATTATATCTCAAACACAAAACTATCTCTCAAATGAAAATCTGCTTCTTTTCCGCAATGTTTCAAAGCCCAGTAACTAATATTACCTTCTTTACTTTTAATTACAGTAGTAATTGAAATATCAAAATTTTCTATTATAGATACTAAGCCATCCAAATTAAATTCCAATCCCAGATACAAAGCATTAGAATCGCGCAGAATATTAAATGGAAGCGATTCAACTTTATTTTCTAGCTGCATTGATTGTCGGTAATCATCGAAATGATATATATTCCAATCTCCACTCGGTGAAAGATTAAATTCCCAATAAATCGGACTGTTTTTTATTCCTAAAAAGAACTCAAAACAGGTGTTTTTCCACAATTCATTTTTTCGGATTGGAAGTTTTTCTGTTGCTGGTATTTCAATTTTTTCTAAATCACCTTTCAGCCGATAGTGAATTGTTAACGTATTTTCATCTCTAATAATTTCACCTGTAATTTGTAAGTCGTTTTTTATCCTTTCAAATGGCTTTAGGAAAAATGTATGGTTTTTCATTGTTATTAGATATTAGGATTTGGCAAAGATTGAGCAAGACGTTACAATCGCAAATTTTGAGTATTACCTATTTACCAGATAGATACAGACAAGGACTATTGTTTATTGAAAACTAGAGATGATTTTACGAATTACACTTTCTTGGATTTCAATACTTTCAGTTAGCTTGAACTGTACTAATGCTCTCGCAAGATTATGTTCGGGATTTTTTACTTTAAAGTAAACATTACCTGCTAAATAGTCTGTAAAAAATCTCAATCCTAATTCAAAAGCAATCAAACGAATCGCATCGTACATATATATATAATCATTTTCAGTGAGAAAGTCCTTTGCAACTGAAAGATAACCTCCCAGAACCGACTGACAAATATCAGTATTAAAGCTTACTCTTTCCCAATATTCGGTTTCTTCTCCTAAAGGATTACACCCAGACCTTAAACAATCACCAATATCGTAATGAACTAATCCTGGTTTAACGGTATCTAAATCGATAATACTGATAGCTTGACCGCTAAAAGTGTCAATCATCACGTTATTTACCTTGGGGTCACCGTGAATAGGACGCAAATGTAGACGTTCTTGTATTTGAGCATTTTCTAAGACCTGTGCCCAATTTTTGCGACTATTAATAAATTCCCTACAGTAATCAACTTCAGAAGATTTTGAAGATACTTGAAATTGCGTCTCTACATTTTCGTATTGTTTCAAATAAGTGGGAGTGACATGAAAACCCGGTAATGTATCAGCTAATTTATCTACAGGTAAATCGCTGATGAGATTATGAAACATTCCCAAAGCGTAACCAACTTCACTCGCATGTTGATTATCTTTAATAGTATCAAAAGTTTCAGCTTTATCAATGAAATCAATTGCTCGCCAAAATGAATTTTCAGCATCAATAAAGTGGTCTTGATTGTTCTTAGTTAATAATACTTTTGGTACTTCCCAACGTCGATTTGAAGACAAAGGAGAATCTTGCAAACGCTGACGTACATGATTTGTAAAAATACTCATATTTCGCATCACCAATTTAGGCTGAGGAAATACGTTTTGGTTAATTCGTTGTAATACAAAATGCTTTTCTTCTACGGAATCCAAAGTAACAAGGAAAGTACCATTAATGTTACCATGACCAAACTCTTCAACTTTAATAATCTTGCCCGCAGTCTCAAATTGATTGGCAATTTCTGTAAGGTTATTTAAAACCGTGTCTGTATTAGCGTTCAAAGTAACTACCTGGTGTTTAATTTATAATGCGTGCTGTTGTCTAATAAATATATATGCCTATATCTTGATAAGCCAATATCAGTATGCAACATTCAGCCAGTTAATTACGATAGAAAAGTTCGGAAAACCTCATAAACTTAGTTACGGTAAACTTCAATACTCTTTTGCTGCCATTCCCGCTAGAATCTAAATATCAAAGCAAGTTGAGGAACCCCCTATATGCAAGAAGTTACATTTAATTCTGATAAGCGTAAACTGCTATCGAGTTTGTGTCATGGGGCGATTTTCTTTAGTACAACATTATTTTCTATCGGTGTTCCAATTGCCATTTATTTTACTTCGGACGACCCAGTAGTTAAAGAAAACGCCAAAGAATCAGTTAATTTTCATTTTAACGTTTGGTTTTGGGCTACCGTAATCGGAGTACCAATGGGAATTTTATCTTTCCTAACTTTTGGTCTTGGTGGAATTCTGTTTTTCCCCATAGTTGCTCTGGGATTTCTCATCCATTGGGGATTGACGATTTTTGCTTTATTACACTGCTTAGGAAATCCAGATGAATCATTCCGCTATCCGTTTATCTTTAGATTATTTTAATTCGCTTCAATTTGATATGTAGGTATTAAGAAAGGGTTGTGACGAGCATCCCTTTTTTGTTGCAAGTAAGGAATACTAACAATATATT
>CAKZYM010001042.1 GCA_937884685.1 uncultured Calothrix sp. | reverse complement strand
TTAAGGGGGTTGGGGGATCTAAACAATTTGAAATTTCTTAACCGAGCAGTATTGAGCTTAATTGACCAATTGTCTTTAATTTTACCCAAGTATTTATTTTATAGTTCGTCAAACTTTCTACCCAAAGAAGTAGTGGACTTAAAAAAAATTATTTCTGAAGCAGCTTTTAAAGCTGTCAACTTTTATATTCAAATAACTAATATAAACAATTGATAGAGGCTATTTAATGAGTGCAGTTCAATCAAAAGAATCTATCGATATCCAAGGAATTAACGAACTAACGATACAGCAGTATTTTCAAAGTTTAAATGCAAGCGATTACGAAAAAACCGCTTCCTTGTTTGCAGAAAACGGAGTAATGCATCCCCCATTTGAATCCGGGATTACTGGAAGAGATGCAATTTTAAATTACTTGAACAAGGAAGCAATTGATATTAAAGCTTATCCTCGTGAAGCTATTAGCGAGATATTAGAAGATAACCAAACTCACCAGACTCACATTAAAGTTGCAGGTAAAGTTGAAACTCCTTGGTTTGGCGTAAATGTATCTTGGCTGTTTGCTTTGAATGAAAATCTTCAAATTTTGGATGTAAAAATTAAACTTCTGGCTTCTCCACAAGAATTACTTTCATTACGGAAATAATGCTTTTTCGTAAGCTAAAGTTCGTTATAGATAGCAACAGAATTTCATCAAACACTAACTAAAATTATTTAAAAATTAACCTTTAATTGCTGCGGCTTGTTCTAAAGAGCGTAACAATAATTTCCTTCCTAGCTCAATACCAGAAGGAGCGCATTGCCAATCTGGGTGAGCGCTCATTAATAAACTATCTAAAGTCTCTTGGTCAAATAAATGCCAAACTGGTGCATTGTCCATTTCGACTTCGATTGCGTAACAATTGCTGCTAATACAGTGAATTTTGCAACTGCTGGCAACTCTTTCTAAAGTCATTTGTTCGCCCGGTTCAAGCAAACGAAATTCTTTCATTGCTTGCTTCATCTCATCCATAGAAGCAACAAGTAGTCCAGGGATTGCGATTGTTAGATTACTGTCCCCATTGACCTTAATCCAATAATGACGGCTGGGGTCGATTCCCTCTAGCCAAGGTGACTCATCATCTAAACGGTAGCGCGGTGACAAACAAAATGAGGCTTTCATAGGCATCTTTAAGGATTTTTAGTATCTGGGAGTATTTGAGTCTTTAAATAAATAAATCCTCGCGACCACATACCAGGTAAACTGTTAGCACTACTATCGCCAGCGAGCGAAAAACAAGTTCACCAGTACCTAGCTCTTAACTAGCCAATCTCGGCATTGCAATTTGCCGACTAAAAAATTAGTCAAGAGTGTAGCCACTTTCCTATTATTTGATGATTCCCAGATATAAATCAAATAACCTTAGCAAAAGTTATTATCTAGATTAAGTATTGTTAACTTCAGAATTGCATAAAAAAAAGAACCTACTTAATTCGCGTAGGTTCGGGCATTGTGTTTAGATAAATTTTATAAATTCTGTAAAAGTTGAAAATTCAATCTTCAGTCTTCAGTCTTCTTGAAAGAACTTGAACTATTAGATAGGGACTTGCATTCCTCGTCGGATAGTTAAATTTGTTTTTTTAAATAGGTGGTAAAAGTCAAGGAGTGAGAGCGAACTATATCTGAGTTAATTAATTGTTAACTTTTTCTTCAACTTTTTCTGCGGTTTCTGGCAAACTAGCCTCTAACTTGAGACAATTGCCACCATCAACTTGTAGCTCGTATTCTACTTTGTCCATTAAACGGTTCATAATCAACCAGCCGTAACCACCTTCTTGCTTTTCTACAGGAGAAGGAGGAAAGTAAGTAGACATATCATAGCCTTCTCCTTTATCCCAAACTTCTAAAGCTAAATCCCTCTGTTCTAATTCCAAGCGAATTAATATAGGGACTTGGGGTTGTTCTTTATGAGCGTGGCGGACTACATTTGAGTAGGCTTCAACTAAAACTAAGCGTAAACGATTTGATTGTCGCTTCCAATCAACGGATTCGCCTAATTCCGTTTGTAAGCATCCCAATAGCCAGCTTTCCACAACATTTAAATACTTCAAGTCACTTGGTACGTGAAGCTCACTTTTCATTGTTTACAAAACCTCTAGTGAAAGTATAGTTTGGTCGTCTTCTTGAACTTCGGTATCAACATGGATACGGTTTAACAATTTATTTAGGCTGAGTGGTTTCTCTTGTTCGAGCAATAACTGCCACAATCCTTCTTGGTTAAGCATAGAACGTGTGATTGATTCAACACCATCTGGTGATTCTTTGCCAAAGTCAGTTTTCATTGAAACCTGAGCTTCAGTAATTCCATCACTTGCAAGCAATAAAGTTTCGTCAGAATTAAGAACTAATTCCCCGGCGTTTGCTTTCCAATCTGGTAATATTCCCAAAGGAATTCCACGTACTTTGAGAAAATTTGGTTCGTCTGGTTGCGAATTTTTATGCGAGCAGACAATTGGATAAATATGACCGGCGTTAGCATATACTAACTGCTTAGTAGTAGGGGAATATCGAGCTAACACCAAAGTAATGAAGCAATTATTGCTTACAAGGTCATCACCTAAAGCCTCATTGAGATTTTTCATGACTATATTTGGCATTGCAGGTGTTTCTTGGGATAATTCCCTACGCAGTACCGATATTGCACTAGCCATGAACAGCGCAGCAGGAACCCCCTTACCAGAAACATCACCCACAGCCAACCATAAGTCACCCTTCGGATGAACAAAGACCTCAAAAAAGTCTCCTCCTACTTCCCGTGCTGGATAGCAGCAAGCTTGTACCTTGACTCCTTCTACTTCCGGTAAACTTTGGCGTAGCAGATTGTGTTGAATTTGACGCGCAACTTCCAATTCAGCATGAATTTGTTCTTGCTTCTGCTGGAGACTTTGATAAAGTTTTGCCTGAGAAAGAGCTAACGCAGCTTGTTCGGCTACCCCAGAAATTAACTCAATATCCTCGTGTTGCCATTTACGATGGGGTTCTTGTTGATGTAAAGCAAGAATTGCTTGTAAATGTTGTTGATAAGTCAACGGTACTGCTAATAAAGTATGGCTTTCCCCATCATCTGAAGTAAATTCAGAAACTTCGTATTTACGGCTAACCAGAACTTTTTCCATTAAAGGGATAGCGTTAATACAGCAATCCTCAGATTCAGTATTGCTATCTTTGTAGAAAAATTCGTCCGGTGCCAGATTTTCTCCTTCAATAGGTCTAAGTACGCAACAACTAGCTTCAAAACTTTGTCCAATTGTTGCGACAATTTTTTTCAACATACTACGGTAATCCAAAGATTCCCGAGTTGCTGTTGTAACTGCATTAACTAAAGATTCTCGCCGTAGAGAACGACGTAAATCGAAAGTTCTTTTTTTAACTAGTCGATAGGTTTGGGTGGCTTGCTCTACTAATCCCCTAAGTTGATCTGGCTTCCAAGGTTTGGTAATGTACCTGAATACTTGACCTGAGTTAATCGCCTCTACTAAATCTTCTACATCAGTAAAACCCGTAAGTAGAATCCGAATTGTATCCGGAAAGCGCTCCACCGTAAGTCCGAAGAATTCGGTACCATTCATCTCTGGCATTCTTTGGTCAGAGATTATTACAGCCATTTCACCTTCTTTGTCTAAAATTTCTAAAGCAGTACGAGCATCGCTAGCCTTGAATACTTTAAAATCTCGCCTAAAAGTGCGGTAAAGTAAATCTAGATTATCTAACTCGTCATCTACCACCATTAATTTGAGTTTGCCTGCCTCAATCTCAGTCATAGTTGACTATCATTTTCATATATTTTTTCAGAGGCAAGATTGTATAATTTTTTTAAATCCATCTTGCCTATAAACCCAGTTGGAACAAAAAGGTGTTATTAACATCCCCCCACATTCCTAACACAGAATTAAGTGAATGTCGTAAATTTATCTCTAATCTCCGCAAAAAATACCCAGATGTGAAGAAAGCTATCCTACTAGTCCCGAACGCAAAGCGCGGACTGCTGCTTGAGTACGGTCATCGGCGCATAACTTATTCAAAATATTGCGGACATGAGTTTTTACAGTTCCCACCGTAATGTAAAGTCTTTCAGCGATAATGGCATTACTACAACCTTCTACGATTAACTGTAATACTTCTAATTCCCTTTCAGTGAGAGTATAAGGGTCAATCATATCTTCATTATTAGAAGTATTGGCATACTCAGATTTTTCTGCAAATTGATTAGTCTCGGATGCAGCTTTCGCTGGAGGACTTTCTTGGGCTTGCTGCAATACAATACGAGCGATTGCTGGGTCAATCCAAGCATTACCATTGTGGGTATGGCGAACCGCTTCAAGCAAGTTATCGTATTTATCTTTCATGCAGTAAGAATCTGCACCAGCAGCAAAAGCTGCGAGTACGGCCTCTTTACTATCGCGTAAAGTTAAAATCAGAATTTTAGTTAATAATCCTGGAACTGTAGATTTTACTTCTCGGGTCAACTCAATCCCATCTTTGTCAGGTAAACCAATGTCTACAATTGCCACATCTGGTTGCAATGTTTTTAAGATTTGCAGTCCATCGTTAGCATTAGCAGCTTCTCCTATTATTTCAAAATCAACATTACGCTGTAACGCTGTCCGAATACCCAAACGGGTGAGGTCGTGATCTTCAATTAAAGCAACGCGAATTTTAGTCATGGTAAATTTGTGCCCATTAAACTATTAACTGTAAAGTTGAGTTTACGTTTAAATTCTATTTAGGATACAGTTTCCTTCACATCTCTACTTTTGATGGCATAAAACTCATTTTTGGTGATTGATATATTATCAGTTTTGGTATTCATTACCCATATAGCAAACGCTATGAATATACAATTTGAGTTAATTACGCCTTATTTAACAGCACCCAATACAAAGAAGAGGTTTTAAACATACAATCTTGCCGCTAGATTCAATTAGCTATAGTACCCCTGAGTGGTTAATCTTACCCTATCAATCGTATTTATGTATGAAAATCTGTATCTTCGTAGTTGAACTCAAAAATATTTATATTATTTTCTTAACCTCCTTTGTTAAAAGTATACTGGCGTTTTGGAAGATGCCGTCAGTTTGTTTACAATTACTTGTTTGAAGATGTTTCTCAAAATGCTACTTAGAACACAAAGTTGCATTTTGAGTTGATGATTATTGATGTTTAAGTATTTTTGATTATTTTTAGCCGAATAATATTTATTCTAATGAGTTATAAATTACATTTTAAATAATTGCTTTGATTAATTAATATTATTGTGTTGATAATTGTGGCAAACAGTGAAGCTGTAGCTAAAATTGCAACACAAACAATAAAGGAACAAATTTGATAAACTAGCTTCGATACAATTTGGTGTGAGGCGAATTTAGATTAAAAAATGCATAAACCGCCCAAAGAATTTTCAGTTTTAGGACTACCAATTCATGTAGCTACAAACTACCCAGGCTACTTATTAGAACGTTTACAACAACGAGTGGGAACCCATGTAGTTACGCTGAATGCAGAAATGACCATGCAAGCGGAACAACATGAAACCCTCGCGAATATAATTAAAGCCGCTGACTTAGTAATACCAGACGGGGCTGGGATAGTTTTATATTTACGATTACTTTTAAAGCAAGATGTACGTCGAATTCCTGGAATTGAATTAGCTGAAGCATTATTGCGCGAAATCGGACAAAAATCTCCTGAATCGTCGATATTTTTCTATGGAGGAAAGCCAGGAACAGCAGCAGCAGCAGCACAGTTCTGGCAAGGACAAATTCCAAACTTGAACATAGCAGGAACTCATTCAGGCTATCATTCCCCAGAAGAAGAAATTCTATTACACTCCACTCTCTCTCAAATACAACCGCAAGTTATTTACGTCGGTTTGGGAGTACCCCGTCAAGAATTATGGATAAAACAAAACCGTCACCTGTGTCCCCAAGCTACTTGGGTTGGAGTCGGTGGAAGTTTTGATATTTGGTCGGGAGCTAAAACCCGTGCCCCTGCTTGGTTAGGAGATAATAATTTGGAATGGCTATATCGTCTTTATCAAGAACCTTGGAGATGGAGACGAATGTTAGCTTTACCTAAATTTGCCATCAAAGCCTTGATTTACGGTGTTAAAACTAAAGGTGCTTGAAAGAGAGTAGCAAGTAGCAAGTAGTAAGTAGCAAGTAGTAAGTAGCAAGTAGTAAGTAGC
>CAKZYM010001041.1 GCA_937884685.1 uncultured Calothrix sp. | reverse complement strand
CGCTCAACAGGTAGTACCGATGATGAGTGTTCCCCTAAGTGAGTACTACCGGTTCCAACAGGTAGTACTGGTGGTGAGTTTTCCTTTAACTGAGTACTACCGGTTCCAACAGGTAGTACTGCACTCTGAGTAGCGACATTTTGTTTAACCGACATAGATGCTGGCGGATAAACCACACCATAAGAGTCAAATACTTCCTTAAACCTTTCCCAATTTTCACCCCAGTAAACCAGACAGTGCGATTGCCGAGCTGATAATCTTGGTTTGTAATTCGTATCAAGGAATTTGATTCGACCAGTCCAAAAACAAACTGGTCGAGATTTCAATATTGGAGACAACCACTTAGTATCAGTAGCAGCAGGAACTAGCGCTATAGCTTCTGTTACTCGTCCCGATTCAAATTCAGCTTGCAACTTTTTTATCCACGCACCTGGTTGAGAGTACGGAGGATTCATAAATACACGTCCGTTCCACTCTTGAATTAAACCGTCATCGGAAGCTGTGTAGTACTGTGCTGCTCTTATGTGCTTCCCTTCATCCGCGCAAGGGTCAAGAGTAATTTCTCCCAAAACCTGAATAACAAGCTCAGATATATTAGGTGGAGTGTACCATTCGTCTGATGATAATGATTTACTAATTGCTCCCTGTTCCCTACCCCCTGCATTAGACTTTAAATAATCTTCTGGTGGAATAGGAATAGTTGATTCCTTAGTCTTTATTAATTCTGCTATTTCAGGATTAGATATAAGAGTATCAACAGAGATATTAAATAGTCCTTGCTTTCCCTTAACAGCGAACGGTTCTGTTATTGGTTGAATATTTTTTAACTTCCATGCATAACGTCCAACTTCCCAATCCCCACTTTTTATTTCTGTTTCTGACTGTTCTTTAATAAATGAAGATGTTATGGGGATGCAATCTACTAAATCGCACATGGCGATCGCCTTCCCACATGGAAAATTAATTTCATTCCAAGCTGGTAATTCGACGCTACTACAAATTTTCAGATACTGCTGATATTGCTTTTTAGTAAGTTTAGCTGTGGAGCAAATTAATAGCTTACCTCTATAATTGGTTTTCCAGCTTCTAGTCTCATACTTTTTTAGACCCAAAGCAATCAAAGAGCAATAAGGCTGCCACAAACTTATTGCTTTCAAATAATGATTGGATAATAATCGGTCAGATTCTTGCTCTCGTTGAATCAAGCTTTGAGGACTTGAGGTTAATTCTTCTATATCTGCCGCCGATTTGACCGTTACTGATTCAGAAAATTTTGAATCAGATTGTGCAAATAAACTTTTGTTTTGAGGAGCTACAGTTTCGTCTTCCTCTTTCAAAGCTTTGTTTTGCTCGATTTCGGGAAGACCCTTTGGTTCGTCCCAAGCAGGGTCATAAAAAACTTTATCCCAGTCGCGTTGACAACCTTGTTTTTCAAAGTCCTGATATAATTCAACGTCAAAAAGAGTTGTCATTTTTATATCCTTCCTTACAAATGAATCTTCTACGAACTGGGAGCAAACACACTTGATTCTTAAATAGAAGCAAAAATAAGAACTATTGAGCTATTGCTATATAGCCGTCAACTATTTAACTTGATATTTTTTAGTTCGGGAATAACAAGCTTTTTTATTGCACTTAGTCGCAACAAGAAGTCGCAACCGACTTAATCTGGTAGCATTAAATTATTCGCCAAGAATCTCGATTATGAGTTAGCTACTTATAGAATTATATAATTAAACGGTTAAAAATTATATCTATTATATAAAGATGGATTACAGAAAAGCTTTTATTCAAACACTGAAAAAATTTGGTATTCCTGCAAAATCTTTGGCACTTAGTAGTGGAGTACAAGAATGTCAGATTAGCCAATTTAGGAAAGGTAAAGATTTAATGGCTGAAACTCTTTTTAGCTTGATAGCTGCACTACCAAGTGATGCAAAGATTTATTACTTTTCTCTTTTAAATGGGGAGTCGATGCTAGACGCAGTTGATTTGCGATCGCTGATTGCTTCGATGTCGATTGAGCGCAAGTCTGAGGTATTGAATTTAATTGCTAGTTCCTTAGTGGAAAACGAAGCAAAAACTGAATCTGCTTCGCTAGCACGAGTCGTGTGATAATCAAACGTATAAAAGCTTTAATCCTTTTTATTTTATACTGCATCACCCCAAAAGGAAGTAATAGCAGGAGCAAACACTGATGTATCTTCACTGCTAGCAGGTTGTGCAAAATACTTAGCACGATTTGCGATCGCCAAAATTCTGTCAGTATCTCTAACATACAACGGCACCATTGAGTCCCGTTGTTCCAGTAATTCATTCAAACCAATATTCATTTTAAGCCCCTGGTGAAACAATTTGCGAGCAGCCTTCTCCACCATCCGAGCTAATTCTGCACCAGTACAATTAACAGTATTATTGAGAATAATCCGCCATTCCTTCTGTGTAAGCACATCACTATCCTTATAGCGCTTATCAAATCTTGCCAAATGCATCATCAAAATTTCCTTACGCTCGTAAGCTTGAGGGAATCCCACATAAAATATTTCATCAAATCTTCCCATCCTAGTTAATTCAGGGGGTAACACATCAATCCTATTGAGAGTAGCAACCACAAACACCGCAGTTTTTTTGTCCTGCAACCAAGTAAGTAAAGTTCCTAAAATCTGTGTAGAATTAGCATCTTCCCCACCTGTTGATGAGTTAGAAAATAGTTTATCCAACTCATCAAAATAAAGCACTACAGGAGCGCAAGCTTCCACCCGCTTCAAAGTACGCTTCAAATACGTAGCACCACCGCTCACAACAGCTGCGGTATCTATACTGACAAGGGGAAAACCCAGAATAGAAGCACAAACATTTGCTGCAAGAGTTTTACCAGTTCCGGGTGGTCCCACTAACAA
>CAKZYM010001040.1 GCA_937884685.1 uncultured Calothrix sp. | reverse complement strand
TAAACGCAATTTGCACTTGTTATTAGCAATTGTACCGGTGGTAGGGATTTGGTCAGCAGCTTTGGGTGTCGTTTCTATGGCTTTTGATATCAATGGCTTGAATTTTAATCGTCATATCCACGACAGCCAAGGACGAGTTATTAATAGCTGGGCAGATTCTATTTCCTGGGCCGATTTAGGAATAGAAGTAATGAACGAAAGCAAAATTTACTCTTTTCCCTCTGATTTATCATCGAATTGGGAATAGGGCATGGGGCATTGGGCATGGGGAATTGAAAATACAGCAGTTTGCAGTTAAATGAGGTACACAACTATATTATAAAACTCTTGTGGGATGGGCATCCTGCCCGTCCGAATGTACCTCACAAAAATCAAATATGCTGTATCTAGAAGTTGGGAGTAACAACTAGTGAGTAGTAAGGATGGCAATTATTAATTCTTCTGCCCATTAACTATTACCTATGCCCAATCCCCAATGCCCCATGCCCATTCCCCATTTAGAAAAAGGAGACAATAATAATGACAATAACTCCAGAGCGAGAGCAAAAAGTAAAGGTGGTGGTGGATAAAGATCCGGTACCTACTTCTTTTGAGAAGTGGTCGAATCCCGGACATTTTGACCGCTCTCTTGCTAAAGGTCCTAAATCTACCACTTGGATTTGGAATCTACATGCACTGGCTCATGATTTTGATACTCATACCAGCGATTTAGAAGATGTCTCCCGTAAAATCTTTGCGGCTCACTTCGGACATTTAGCAGTGATTTTCATCTGGTTGAGCGGGATGTATTATCACGGAGCGAAGTTTTCCAATTTTGAATCTTGGATGACTAATCCTACTGGGATTAAACCAAGCGCTCAAGTTGTCTGGTCTATATTTGGTCAGGAAATTTTGAATGCCGATATGGGTGATGGTTTCCACGGTATTCAAATTACTTCTGGACTTTTCCAAATGTGGAGGGCTGCTGGATTTACTAATTCTTTTCAGCTTTACTGTACGGCGATTGGAGCCTTAGTTATGGCGGTTCTAATGCTGTTTGCTGGCTGGTTCCACTATCACAAACGCGCTCCCAAGCTGGAATGGTTTCAGAATGT
The DNA here is from genome assembly GCA_937884685.1 of uncultured Calothrix sp. GTDB lineage: Bacteria > Cyanobacteriota > Cyanobacteriia > Cyanobacteriales > Nostocaceae > Rivularia. The sequence continues at coordinate 6,108 of CAKZYM010001040.1, read as the reverse complement.
CGAATCGATGTTGAATCACCATTTAGCTGGACTTTTGGGTTTGGGTTCTTTGGGTTGGTGCGGACATCTAATTCATGTGTCTTTACCTACTAACAAGCTTTTGGATGCTGGGGTGGCTTTGAAGGATATTCCTTTACCTCACGAGTTCATCTTGAATCCTAGTTTGATGGGAAGGTTATACCCTAATGTTGATTGGGGTTTTGTGAGTGGAGTAGTACCATTTTTTACTCTGAATTGGAGTCGATATACAGACTTTCTCACATTTAATGGCGGTCTTAATCCTACCACTGGTGGCTTGTGGCTTACGGATATAGCTCACCATCACTTAGCTATAGCTGTAATGTTTATTGTTGCGGGTCATATGTACCGTACTAATTGGGGCATCGGTCATAATATCAAGCTCATGCTCGATGACCTGAGAAATCCGAATATGCTGCCATTTTTGAGCTTTATTGGCCCTAAAGGTCACAAGGGTCTTTACGAAGGCTTGACAACCTCCTGGCACGCTCAGCTATCTCTAAATTTAGCAATGTTGGGTTCTTTGAGTATCATAATTGCCCATCATATGTATGCAATGCCGCCCTATCCATATTTGGCGACTGACTATGCTACGGTTTTATCTCTGTTTACTCACCATGTATGGATTGGAGGATTTCTGATAGTCGGTGCAGCGGCTCATGCAGCTATTTACATGGTGCGAGATTATGACCCAGCAGTTAACAATAACAATGTACTCGACCGCGTAATGCGACATCGAGATGCAATTATCTCCCACCTAGCTTGGGTATGTCAGTTCCTCGGCTTTCACAGTTTTGCAATGTATTGTCACAACGACACGATGCGGGCTTTTGGTCGTCCTCAAGATATGTTCTCGGATACGGGAATTCAATTGCAGCCTGTTTTTGCTCAGTGGATACAGCATATTCATACAATGGCAATCGGAAATACTGGCTTGCAAGCGGCTACACCTTTGGGCAATATGTTTGGAGGGCTGCACAATTTACAAACTTCTGGACTGGGAATGACTGCTCCCGGTCTGCACGAGCCTGTAAGTTATGCCTTTGGGGGCGGCATTCTGGCTGTAGGTGGTAAGGTGGCAATGATGCCTATAACTTTGGGAACGGCTGATTTTTTAATTCACCATATTCACGCTTTTACAATTCACGTCACGGTGCTAGTTCTGCTCAAAGGTGTATTATTTGCCCGCAGTTCGCGCTTAATTCCAGATAAAGCAAATCTAGGTTTCCGCTTCCCTTGCGACGGCCCCGGTCGTGGTGGTACTTGTCAGGTTTCGGCTTGGGACCATGTATTCTTGGGGCTGTTCTGGATGTATAATTCCCTGTCGATGGTTATTTTCCACTTCTTCTGGAAGATGCAGTCGGATGTCTGGGGGACGGTTGATAGTAATGGGGTAGTCACTCACATTACTGGTGGGAACTTCGCGATGTCGTCAATTACGAATAATGGTTGGTTGCGAGACTTCCTCTGGGCGCAATCTTCCCAGGTAATCAACTCTTACAATTCAGCGCTTTCTGGATATGGATTAATGTTCTTGGGTGGACACTTTGTTTTTGGCTTTAGCTTGATGTTCCTATTTAGCGGTCGTGGTTACTGGCAAGAACTAATTGAATCGATTGTTTGGGCGCATAACAAGTTAAAAATTACTACAGCTATTCAGCCCCGTGCTTTAAGCATTACTCACGGTCGCGCTGTGGGAGTTGCTCACTATCTCTTGGGTGGAATTGTTACTACTTGGGCATTTTTCCTAGCTCGAATGAGCGCACTTGGTTGAACATCAACACTCTCTCGTTCTCCTACTCTCGTTACTAGGCAGAGCCTAGTAATGCACTCACTCTCGTTACTAGGCTCTGCCTAGTAATGGATTTATGGGAGGCTCTGCCTCCACAGATGCAAGGCAGAGCCTTAGATATGCATTCCCCGGCAGAGCCAGGGAACGAGAAACGAAAAGCTTAGAATTCATAATTTTTCCTTACTTAAAAACAATAAAAGTTTATGGCAACTAAATTTCCTAAATTTAGCCAAGACCTGGCACAAGACCCGACGACCCGTCGTATTTGGTATGCAATTGCGACTGCTCACGATTTTGAAAGTCACGACGGAATGACGGAAGAAAATCTTTATCAGAGGATTTTTGCTTCCCATTTCGGTCATTTAGCAATAATCTTTCTCTGGGCTTCGGGTATTGTTTTTCATGTTGCTTGGCAAGGTAACTTTGAAGTGTGGATTAAAGACCCTCTTCACGTGCGTCCTATCGCTCATGCAATTTGGGATGCTCAATTTGGGCCACCAGCAATCGAGGCTTTTACTCAAGCTGGAGCGGGTAATCCTGTAGATATTTGCTACTCTGGTGTTTACCACTGGTGGTATACCATCGGTATGCGGACAAATAATGAACTTTATGCAGGTTCATTGTTTCTTTTATTACTTGCCGCTGTATTCTTGTTCGCAGGGTGGCTGCATCTCCGACCGAAATTCCGTCCGGGACTTGCTTGGTTTAAAAATAACGAATCTCGTCTCAATCATCACCTAGCAGGTTTATTCGGGATTAGCTCTTTGGCTTGGGCGGGACATTTGGTTCACGTTGCAATCCCCGAATCTCGAGGTATTCATGTCGGTTGGAATAATTTCCTCGCTGTAGCTCCACACCCAAGAGGATTGTTACCATTTTTCACCGGTAACTGGGGTGTTTACGCACAAAATCCGGATACGGCTAATCATGTATTTAGTACTTCCGAAGGTGCGGGGACGGCAATTCTGACATTTTTAGGTGGCTTTCATCCCCAAACAGAATCGCTGTGGCTGACGGATATGGCCCATCACCACTTAGCCATTGCAGTTGTTTTCATTGTTGCGGGTCATATGTACCGTACCAATTGGAGCATCGGTCACAGCATGAAGGAAATGCTGAATGCTAAAAGCTTTTTTGGACAGAAGGTAGAAGGACAGTTCAATCTACCTCACCAAGGACTGTACGATACAGTTAACAACTCATTACATTTTCAGCTATCCCTAGCGCTAGCTTGTTTGGGTGTAGCGAGTTCTTTGGTGGCACAGCATATGTATTCGATGCCACCCTATGCTTTCATTGCTCGCGATTACACTACCATGTCAGCGCTGTATACCCACCACCAATACATAGCTGGATTTTTGATGGTGGGAGCATTTTCCCACGCTGCAATTTTCTGGATTAAAGACTATGACCCAGAATTGAATAAGGATAATGTTTTAGACAGAGTTTTGAAGCATAAAGAAGCGATTATTGCTCATCTGAGTTGGGTCTCTCTATTCCTTGGCTTCCACACTTTGGGATTGTACGTCCACAACGATGTAGAGGTTGCTTTCGGTGCAGCAGATAAACAAGTTCTGATTGAGCCAGTATTTGCTCAGTTTATCCAGTCGGCTCACGGTAAAGTACTCTACGGATTCAATACTTTGTTGTCTAATTCAGATAGTATTGCTTCCACAGCATGGCCCAATCACGCTAATGTTTGGCTACCGGGCTGGCTGGATGCAGTTAACAACGGTGCAAACTCCTTATTCCTAACAATTGGACCCGGCGACTTTTTAGTTCATCATGCAATTGCTTTGGGCTTACACGTCACCACCTTGGTTTTAGTTAAGGGTGCTTTGGATGCTCGTGGCTCCAAATTAATGCCAGATAAGAAAGACTTTGGTTACTCTTTTCCTTGTGATGGCCCCGGTCGTGGTGGTACTTGCGATATATCAGCTTGGGATGCTTCTTATTTAGCTGTATTCTGGATGCTCAACACTCTTGGTTGGATAACATTCTATTGGCACTGGAAGCATTTAGCTATTTGGCAGGGGAATGTCGCTCAATTCAATGAAAGTTCTACTTATTTGATGGGCTGGTTCCGAGATTATCTATGGGCTAATTCCGCTCAGTTGATTAATGGATATAATCCATACGGTACAAATAATCTAGCTGTTTGGGCTTGGATGTTCCTCTTCGGACATTTAGCTTGGGCCGTCAGCTTCATGTTTTTAATAACTTGGCGGGGTTATTGGCAAGAATTGATTGAAACTCTCGCTTGGGCACACGAACAAACACCGTTGTCTTTTGGTTACTGGAGAGATAAGCCTGTTGCTTTATCTATTGTCCAGGCCCGTTTAGTTGGTTTAACCCATTTTACCGTTGGTTATATTGCAACCTATGGGGCATTTTTAATTGCTTCAACGGCGAGTAAATTCGGCTGAAAAATCAAGTTGTTTTGACAGCTTAGTGAAAATTGTAGAGACGTGGAAATATGTAAAAATGTAGCATTGATACGTCTCTACATTGAATAAAAATAATATTTTTCGTTTGTATCAAAAGAATATTAACTTTGTCGCAAAAATATTTTAAGCTTTAAAAATTGTCATTCGACCTCCTCTGACCTGAGAGCCAAATTCTACCGGTTAGAGGATTTTCCTGTTTTTATACTAATTAAATCTTGATTTATTTATTAATTACAAGAATATTGATTTTTATAACAATTGAATTGAAAAATAAAATAACTATTTTATGATATAAATAACATATATTTAGTAAACAATAAAATAGAATAAAAGGGTGAATATGGCTAATACCGACACAGAAATTATCAAACCATATCAAGGCAATCCGTTTGTTGCAAATCTGTCTACACCTATCAACGATTCTCCTCTAGCAAAAGCCTTTATTAATAATTTACCTGCCTATCGTAAAGGCTTGACTCCTTTTATGCGAGGACTAGAAATTGGTATGGCTCACGGTTACTTTCTAGTAGGACCAGAGGTTGTAGTTGGGCCGCTCCGGGAAACTGCACATGGAGCTAATTTAAGTGGATTAATTACCGCAATTTTTATTACTGTATCAGCCTGTTTGGGTATTTCTATTTTTGCCTTGACTACTTTCCAAGGAAATCCTCGCGGTGCTTATAACTCTTATTGCAAAGACCCTCTCAGACCGTTACGAACTCATGAAGAATGGAACCAGCTTAATGGTGGAATATTTATCGGTTCAATGGGTGGTGCGGTATTTGCTTACGTACTGCTAGAAAACTTTGATGCTCTAGATGCTATGCTTCGCGGTGCAGTTAATGTTGGATGAAATCACAATTTACTTCTATCTAAGCAGGAGAAATAATCATGGTAGATATGACGCAAATGGTAGGAGAATATGCAGCTTCCTGGCTGCCTTGGATAATGATTCCTTTAATTTTTTATATCCTCCCTTTCCCCGTTTTTGCTATCCTTTTTCTTTGGATTGAAAAAGAAGATATTGAAGAAGAAAGAACGGATATTCCAGTAATATGATGTCCGGATAATTAGTTACGATTAAACTCCGATTTGAGTCCACCAATGAAAACCTGTTAACCCCTCAATTAGATCCTTCTGTTGGATCAAATATTGGCATCGATTGAATAAAACTTCTTCCAAGAACCTATCCCACTATGCTAAAAGGGTTGTTTACTTAAGTAAAATTGTTCTGAAAAGCTTGATTTTCCGTTTTTATCTCTAACAATATTTCGGCTTTTTAGCAAAAATATTATTAGTGGGATAGGTTCTAGTTTGATTTCGAGAGTTATTGTATTCACCTCCAACTAATTTAAGAGAAAATATTGTTTAATTGGAGTATGAATAATTGCTTTCCTATGATGAATAGGTAGGGATTATTTGAGTTTATACTCTATATCCGAGGCTTTTAATTCATCGCTTTCTTGAGCAAGATAAGTAAATCCTTGAAGATTAGAAGATGGCATTAATCAAATCTTTAAAACCTTTTCCTGCAGTTTCTCCTGCTAAACCCTGAAGCGCGCCTTCAACGATATTTTCGCCTTTATCCAAGCTCTTAGCAACCCCTCCTAGAAGACCCGAAAGAGCCTCATCCAATCTAATCCCACCAGCAACGGTTTCTAAATCAGAATCGTCCAATTCCCCTTCTACTTGGTTTTGTAGTGCTTTATCTTCGATAATTTGTGCTTGTTGTTGATTAATAGTCATGATTTTTCTGCCTTCGTGTTAATTAGTTTGATTTCAAGAGTTGAAGTTGTTAGTTAGAAGTGTGAATAAGTCTTGTTCATGTAGTCAGTAAAAACATTAATTATT
>CAKZYM010001039.1 GCA_937884685.1 uncultured Calothrix sp. | reverse complement strand
CCAAAACCAGAGCCACCAACTACAAATCCACCGGATAATCCTCCGATATCTACCTAGTACTCGATTGCATAAATTCTGAAAGGTTGGTTTTTCTTGCAATTATCGTGAGACGTAAAATTCTACGTCTCTACAAATCTCAGAATAAATGAAATGAACTATTAGTAATTCGTTTTATTAAATATGATATTTTTTTAGTTGTATGTTGGGTTGGTTCGAGTAAGTTTTGTAATACAGCAAAATTAATATAATGAAGCACAATTTCATTTGCGCTTAATTATTCCAAGGCTCTGTGGGAGCGTCTGAATCTTTCAGGGATATAGTATCTATGGATGAGTTGTCTGTGAAGAATTTGGAAGTAATTGGACCTGTTAAATCATAAAGCGCTTGAAGTGCTTCTGTAGCTGACTGATACCTAGAAGTCGGGTTATCTAGTACCATTTTGCTAAGGATTTCGGCAAAAGCTATACTTGTAGTTGCTTTGTTAATCCATTCAACTTCTTGGTTTTCATCTAATGGCAATTCATGAGGGTGTATACCAGTTAGCGCGAAAATACCTATCATTCCTACTGCGTAAATATCACTACTGTATTGCGGATACCCCAAACATTGTTCTCTTGGTGCATAACCTTTAGTTCCGATACCAATTGTAAAGGCTGTTTGTTCTTGAGAATTAATTACCTGAGTAGATACTTGTTTGACAGCACCAAAGTCGATTAGCACTAACTTGTCGTCACTTTTTCGTCGGATAATGTTGCTGGGTTTTATATCGCGGTGGATTACACCTTTTTTATGGACAAATACTAATGTTTGCAGTAAATCTTTGAGTATTTCAATTACTGCTGGTTCGGGAAGACGTTCACCTAAAGGTATTTCTCGATTCAAAGGATTGCCAATAATGTATTCTTGAACTAGGTAAAATTCTTCTTCTTCTTCAAAATAAGCTAGAAGTTGAGGTATTTGGTCATAGTTTCCCAGTATTTGTAGTGTTTGCGCTTCTGATTTAAACAGTCGTCTGGCTACTTGCAATTGTTCTGATTTGTTATTAACTGGTTTTAGCTGCTTGACAACACATCTGGGGCTACCTGGAAGTCTGGTATCTTCAGCGATATAGGTTTCACTAAATCCACCCGAACCTAACACTTGGACTATTTTATATCTGCCATCAAGTACTTTTCCCGATATTTCTTTTAAGCGCTGTCCTAATAAATCTTTTAAATCGTCTTGTTGAGATATTATCTCTTGTACGACGCGGTTAGAAGCGTGCTTTTGTAAAATACCAACTAGTTGAGTTTTTCTTAATTGTTCTCGAACTACTTCTGTTCCTAAATAGCAAAGTCCAACCGTACAAATTGCGAATATTGGTAGACTCGTAGGAAAAATTAAATAACTGTAGACGAATAAACTGTAACTAATACCTCCCCAAATTGTTGCAATAAAAAGACTCGCTGCAAATCTAGCTGTACCTTGTTTTATTCTGGTAATTAAAATTGTAGAACCACCGACTAAAAACAGTACAAATAAACTCCTCTGTAGCGAAGTCGAAAGTGGAGTAACAATCGCTTTTCCTTCCATCAAAGTTGCGATCGCGTTAGCGTGAATTTCGACTCCAGCCATTTCTTCGGGGTACAACCATTGGTCGGACACAGCTACCCGATGGTAATCGGTTCCTTTGTGAGTTCTTGCTGTAGAACCGATTAAAACGATTTTGTCCTTAAAAACTTTTCCGGATTGTAAATTAGTTTCCCAAAATTCTGGTTCAAATACGTTCCAAAAAGAATAAGTCTTAAATGTTCCTGCACCTCCATAGAAATGAATGCGCTCACCTTCTGGTTGGGGATATTTGATATTGGCTGCAATTAATACCGATTGGTCAAATGAAGGTATTCCATTAGGAACCATACCCTCCTGCTGTGCTAGAAGTTTGGGAAAGACATTTGCTAATCGATGAACTTTAGAGTCTACTTCTAGGGGAAAATTTACAGAACCTACAGATAATCCTCTCGTGCGAAATTGCTGATGTGGTAGGACTAATTGCCAAGAAATTCCTTGGTATGAGTCAGATTTTTCGTAGAGTGCAGCTAAGGTTACTTTGTCTCTATGACGTTGGATTGCATCAATCAATTCTTTGTCATCGCTTCTCCCGTAACTGCTTAAAGAGTCGAAAAGTATATCTACCGCAATATGACGGGCCCCGGATTGAATTAATTTTTCGACAACTAAAGCATATGCTTTGCGTTGGAAAGGAAAAGACTTAAGCGGTTCTAGATAAGATTGAGAGTCTGTTTCATAGGATTGTTTTGGCAGCGATATTGAGTCATCATCAATTGCCAAGATGACAATATCTTCTGGAGGAGTCACCCGTCCTCGCAACAGATAAAAAAAACTTTCTGCTTGATTTTCTATCCAACTTGTCAAACCTGAATCTGAACCTGCGAGTAACACAGCCACTATGACTGAAGTACCGCTAAGAACATGACCTAAACGAGCCATCATCTTAAAGGAATGTGCCGAGACCGTAGAAGTTGCTTGCTTGGGAAGGTTCAGCAGTTTCTTGGCGGCAGACACATATTTTTTAGTTATGTTATATGTAGGTTCTTCTGCCATATTGTGTTTAGAGTTTATTTACGTACAACAATGTCGCCTGCTTTACACATTACTTAAGTGCAAACTACCCTATCTATAATACTTAAACGAAAATCTTTAGACATGAAAATATTATACTTCTCTAAATTATCATCTGATGTTGCTTTTTGTTGCAATATATCAGTAAATTTTCCAACACCATAATTAGCAGTGCTTAAGTTAATCTAGAAAAGAATTTCCTTAAATTATAAGAGATGCAAATCATGCAAAACGGCAGTTGAAAAGAGCTTTCTCTGTGTATGGGTTACAGCAAAGAATATGTTTATTTCATATTTATTTATTATGTAACTTTTTTACTTTATCTATGACGGAAATAAATCTGCGAATTTATGCTTTTATTTTTAATTATTTTTACAAGTAAGTTTAAATACAAAAAATATTTTATATAAGTCCGCTTGAAACGCTGTAATTGCTTAAAAATACAATGTAGAGTCGTGTTTTTCTCATAGGTAACTTTGGGTCAGACATATTGGTTCATCAATTCAAGACAATATCTTGTCTGAGAGTGCTTACACTATTATTTGTAAGTTATCGTTAATTTTTTTTACTAATCATTGCTTTTTAGATACTCGGAAGCTGACTAGCGTCTGGATAAGCTATTTTTTCATTTTTCCGATAACAACAGTCAGCGTATTTATTTAAAGTCATAAAAACCATGGTTACTCGTTTCTCTACGGTGAAAAACTCAAGCCTCAAACTAAGTACTTAAGAGTTACTTACCTCCTTTAGGAGTAAACTTAACTAATATACAGTTAATAATTCTGTTACTTAGTCAATTTTATTGGTAGATTTTGATTACAGGGTGATTGTCAGCATATCGAAGCTGTAAAACAGTCTGTGAGTTGTTTTAACCACAGTTTAATGTTTTAGTCAATCTCCTAAATTGGTAAATGATAGATAAAAGCTATACATGACAATATAATTTATATAATAAGGGAGAATTTGTCATTTTATTATTGCTATAATCTATTGTTCAATCTAGATTCATTTATATTTAATGGTGTAATTTCCTATGGAATCTCATATGACTCGTCTGTCTATTTTTGTAGACGGAAATAATATGTTCTATGCTCAACAAAAGAACGGCTGGTTTTTCGACCCACGACGAGTATTAGAATACTTCAAATACGAGCAAATACATACAAATCTAATTAATGCATTTTGGTATACAGGCTTAAAAGACCCCCAGGATCAACGAGGTTTTAGAGATGCTCTAATTAGTTTAGGGTATACGGTACGAACTAAAATACTTAAAGAATATTATGATGATTCGTCTGGACGTTACTCTCAAAAAGCTAATTTAGATATTGAAATTGTTGTAGATATGTTTAATACAGTAGACCAATATGATAGGGTAATTTTATTTAGTGGAGATGGAGATTTTGAAAGAGCAATTGAATTATTACGCTCCAAAAATACTCATATAACTGTCGTGTCTACAGAAGGAATGATTGCACGAGAATTGCGTAATGCTACTGATAGATATATAGATTTAAACGAAATAAGAGACAGTATAGAAAAAACTGAAGCTTAATAATCTTTACAATTATTTAGAAATTTAATAGTAAAAAAAATTAAACTAGAAAGTATTGTTAGGCCGGGCGGAAATCACCACCAAAAATAAAGTTATGACAACAAATTCAGAACGAATCATTATTTTTGATACTACGCTTAGAGATGGGGAACAATCTCCTGGAGCAGCATTAAATATCGATGAGAAGTTGACTATTGCGAAGCAGTTAGCCCGTTTGGGTGTGGATGTAATTGAAGCGGGTTTTGCTTTTACAAGTTCGGGAGATTTTGAAGCTATTAGCAAGATTGCTCAAACTGTAGGAACGGAAGATGGTCCGGTAATTTGTAGTTTGGCTAGAGCTAAAAAAGATGATATTAAAGCAGCAGCAGAAGCAATAAAACCAGCAGCTAAAGGTAGAATTCATACATTTTTAGCTACTTCTGATATCCACCTCAAATACAAGTTGAGAAAAACTAGAGAAGAAGTGCTATCAATTGCTGAAGAGATGGTTGCTTATGCCAAAAGTTTCACTGATGATATAGAATTTTCACCAGAAGATGCGGGACGTTCAGACCCTGAATTCCTTTATCAAGTATTGGAACGAGTTATCAGAGCAGGAGCTACAACAGTTAATATTCCGGATACGGTTGGTTATATTACTCCAAGTGAATTTGGAGATTTAATCAAGGGAATTAAAGATAATGTTCCGAATATAGATAAAGCAATTATTTCGGTTCACGGACATAATGATTTAGGATTAGCTGTTGCTAACTTTTTAGAAGCAGTAAAAAATGGTGCAAGACAATTAGAATGTACCATCAACGGTATTGGTGAGCGTGCTGGAAATGCAGCTTTAGAAGAATTGGTAATGGCTTTGCACGTGCGAAGACAATATTTTAATCCTTTTTTGGGAAGGGATGTAAATTCGGAATCACCATTAACTAATATTGACAGCAAGCAGATATATAAAACTTCTCGTTTAGTTTCAAATTTGACGGGAATGTTGGTGCAGCCAAATAAAGCAATTGTTGGTACAAACGCTTTTGCTCATGAGTCTGGAATTCATCAAGACGGGGTATTAAAAAATAAACTTACCTATGAAATAATGGATGCTGAGTCAATTGGTTTGACAGAAAATCAAATTATTTTGGGTAAGCTATCTGGAAGAAATGCAGTTCGTACTCGTTTGCAAGAATTGGGTTTTGAACTGTCAGAAAATGAATTAAACAAAGCCTTTGTTAGATTTAAAGAAGTTGCTGATAAAAAGAAAGAAATTACTGATTGGGATTTAGAAGCGCTTGTCAATGATGAAATTCAACAAGCTCCCGATTTATTTAGATTAGAATTAGTACAGGTTTCCTCTGGTAGCAATGCAAGACCTACTGCAACCGTAACTTTACGCAGCCCAGAGGGAGAAGAATTAACTGATGCAGCGATTGGTACTGGGCCTGTAGATGCTGTATATAAAGCAATCAATCGGGTAGTGAATGTACCAAATAAATTGATTGAATTTTCCGTACAATCAGTAACTGCTGGTATTGATGCGATTGGTGAAGTTACGATTCGCTTGAAGTATGAAGATAAGATTTATTCAGGACGTTCGGCGAATACTGATATTATCGTTGCATCTGCTCAAGCTTATATAAATGCATTGAATCGCTTGTATGGAGCGGTCTTGAATCAAAATAAGCAGCAAGTTAGTGTGTAGTATATATTGCTTGAGAATGGCTTGAAAGGTAACTAAACCCGGTATCTTCGAGATATCGGGTTTTTGAATTATCACTTTTACCTTATTGCTAGTTCCTCGTTCCCAGTCTCCAGACTTTGACTCGTTTTCACTCGTTCCCAGTCTCCAGACTGGGAATGTGTATCCGGAGGCTCTGCCTCTTGTCAAGTATCTGAAGGCAGAGCCTTCAATTATTTATTCCCAGGTAGAACCTGGGAACAAGAAATACGAAATAAAATATTATAAATATCATAATTAATTAAAATAATGACTTTAGTCTCAATTGTTATAACTTCCTATAACAAAGCTCCTTATTTGGAACAAGCTCTAAGAAGTGTCTTAGAGCAAACCTATTCTAATATCGAATGTATTATTATTGATGACGGTTCAACTGATAATACAGAACAAATAGCTCAAAAATTGATTATTAAATATCCACAAATTAAATATTTTATTAAACCTAATGGTGGAATTTCTTCAGCGCGTAATTTTGGTAATAGTAAAGCTACTGGTGAGTATATTCAATTTTTGGATGCTGATGATTGGATTCATAAAGATAAAATTAAAAATCAGCTAGAATACTTGCAACAATTTGCGGATAAAGAAGTTTTTACTTATTCAGATTATCAGCGGGTTTATGTTGATAATGATAATCAAATAATTAAATCTGTATCACATCAAATAGGTAATTTATCAAAAGAAGAGTTGATTAATAGATTGTTAATTTGTCCAGATTTTTTAGCTGATTCTTCTTTCCCTTTATTACAACAATCGATGTTGTTCAAAAAAGCTATTTTTGATAAATATCAGTTTAATGAAAATTTGAAAGCTTGTGAAGATAGAGAATTAATGATTGATTTGCTAATTAATGATAATATCTCTTACGTTTATACACCGATGATGGTCGCTTATTATCGCAAACACGCTTCTAATTTAACAGATAATGGTTTATTGATGCGAGAATCTTATATTCGCTATTTTGAAATTGTCAAACAGAAGCATCAAGATTCAATTAGTTTAAATGCTGAGAGTTTGAATTTGTTAGTAGAAAAAATAGTTGAGTTGAAAGAAACGGATTCGCTAGCAAGAGTTAGTAAATTAATTCAGTATCCGATTTATATATTTGATAAAAAAGTAAAAGTTACTAACAACTGGATGCTCAAGACTTTTTATAATCTCAGATTAATTTTACCCGATTTAATTTTATATAAACACCGTAGAGGTCCGCGTTCTCAAAAAGTTATAACGTGGTTTTCCAAAGTATTTAAATTTTAAGGTATAGCAAAATTCAGTTGATTCTAATCTGCTTGAAACCTCACCC
>CAKZYM010001038.1 GCA_937884685.1 uncultured Calothrix sp. | reverse complement strand
AAAGCTTGCGGTATTCAATACCATCCAAAGCTAATAAAGTTGCTTTCCAACCTCTAGCCGTGAAGTTATGAACATCAATCCACGTTCCTTTTCTGGAGGGAAACACTTTCGTGTTATCACCAACAGCAAGAGCTTTAATTGATTTAAGCAAGCTTGCTAAACGAGCATTGACGGGAAAGACCCGCTTCTTCTGGGTTTTCAAACCTGCTTTACAAATTAATCCAGACTCAGAAACCACCACGGCTTGTTCAAAACGGATAAAACTAAAGTCATTAGCAATATGCTTCCACTCTAAACCGGCAGCTTCTGATGGTCTGCAACCTGTTAGGAACAAAAATTCAATCAAAGGCGTGTAATGCTTGTAATAGCGGCTATCTTTAAAAGCCTGGATAATCCTGTCGCGCTCTTCTTGAGTAAATGCATTAATGTCAGCATCTTCCTTTGAAGCTTTGGGAATCTTAATATCGCTTGCCATATCCCCAAAGGGATTTTCTTCTATTAAGCTGGACTTTACAGCCCAATCACAGCAAGCTGAAATTTGGGTTAACATCCGTTTGCAAGAATTTGGAGTTTTATTAGCAACCAACCAATCTCGAATTGCTACTGCTTTATCAAGAGTTTTGAAAGGTAAATGGGTGTTAATGCAGTTCCGAACTCTTTGAACGTCCTTAGCTAAGGTACTAGGAGACAAACTACTACGCTTGAAATCAATATAGCTTTCCCACAAATCAGCCAGGGATGCAGCTACTTGTGTCGGTTGTGGAGGTGGTGTAGATGCTTTAACTCTAGCGACTAAAGATTCCGGCTTATACTTAGCTAAAGTTGGGTCAAAATTTCCCGATAACATATCAAGCTCAATTTGCTTGGCTTTCATTTCTGCCAGCTTCCGGTTGGCTACCGTATCGGAAAACCCAGTTGAAAGATAATAACGTTTTCCTGCGAAACGGAAAACAAGCTGTAAACGTTCGTGGGAGATTTTTATTTGAACAGTACCTTTGGATGATTTACGTTTTGGGGATTGGCTAGTCATAGGGAACTCCTGAAACCGCGTCACAGAACGCGCTTAAAATTACCCCCAATTTACCCCCAAAATTTAGCTAAACATATCCAAATATGTCCAACGTGGCTATTTTTTACACCACAGTTACACCTCCGTAAATCGCTGAAACGGGGTTTTTGTAGCATTAAAAAACCCCCAGAAGCGTTAGCTACTGGGGGTTTTATATTGTATGCCAGGAACGAGACTTGAACTCGTGACACGAGGATTTTCAGTCCTCTGCTCTACCAACTGAGCTATCCCGGCTTGTTTATTTGACCTACGATTAAATAACATAGCAAACTTATCTTTATTTTGCAATAGTTTCATCAAAATATTTATTTATACAAATTTAATTGACAATTTTGCCAAATGTCAGAGAGTGAAAAGCAGCTACTGTACAAAGACGAGATTCCAAGAAAAATTGCGCTTAAATGCTCTGTTTACAATAATCCTGAGCAGTACCTTCTCACGGAGTATGTTCTTGAAGGCGAAACTGTATACAATAGACATCTCCGGAAACTAAGTTTTAGCCCAGTAACCATAAAGATTTGATATTAATTCTCGGAGAGGTCTAATTCATAAGCTATAGCAACAATAGCCCTCTTCTGTCACTTTCCGAGTGTTATTATTAAAGGAATAAAAATAAAAAACTCTACAAGAAAGGTATAGCAATGGATGTAGAGCTACAAATTCTCAAACATTTAGCGAGAGACGCGCATTCAACCGTGTGCGTAATACATGAATATTGTGACGAGTATAAAGACTCCCAACCAAGAAGTAAGAAATTATGAATGTTTTAAGTATTTACATTTAGGAATAATCTCTTCAATTAAAAGAAAATAATTGCCAGAAATAGCGGGCATTTGTTGGAATTAACTCTGCACAGTCGTTACATCATTTTATTGCGAATTCGCCTTGGTCTGTGACTAAATTAAAAGAGAAAATATTAACTAAAATTAAACAAATTTTAAATGGTAATACAATTACCGTGGTAATTGATGAAACAGGAGATAGAAAAAAAGGTAGAAAGACAGATTATTTTGCAAAACAATATTTAGGTAGGGTAGGTAAGATAGACAATGGAATAGTTTTAGTTAATGCTTATGGCGTGTATTCTAATATAACTTTCCCATTAATAACTAAAATATTCAAACCGAAAGGAACATTAAAAGAGGAAGATAAATAGTTGGGTAAAAAAGGAAATTTGGCAGGTATTATCGTAGGTATGGAACCGAGAGTTACAGATTCAACTATTAATGAAATAGATGAAGATAGTGATACTTCGTACCATATTGAAGCCTTTTATCAGTTTAAGGTAAATGACAATATTGCGATTACCCCTGGAGTTGTGTGGTTAACTGCGCCAGACAGACCACAATGAAAATAATGAAGATGTTGTAATTGGTGCTCTTAGAACTACTTTCACCTTTTAAAACAAATTTTTTATCTACTGAAAAAATCGGGTATATTCAATCGGAGCAATCTTAAAACAATATTTGTTCGTTGAAAAAACCCGGTTTTTTTGGATTTAATTCAAAATCGAAGTTTTCAAACAAACTAGATAATTTATTTTATACACTATACTTTTTTATGCTATAATTATATAGTTTAAGTATATTCACTAATGCCAGGAACTGCTTTTCATTAACTTTGCTTCTGATTCTGTAGGTTTATGGTGCTGAGCTAAAATAAAACAGTAAATTGATTGTTATTAATATAGAGCCTTTGGGAATGATTTATCTCTAAAGAAAGTTGATAATAATTTTATGAAAAAGACCAGCTTCCCACAGCTGGTCTGTCATGTTTGTATTTGTGTTGTCTTCTCAATAAAGTCAAACCCAAATTTTCGCGTTCCCAAAACGCCTTGGGCAATCTTTCTTTACAATATTGTAGCAGGCAGTACAGAATTTTCCTGAAAATTTACCAAAAAAAGATATTTACATAAATCTTGTTTGCTTATTTTTAAAAATAATTGAATATACCCACCATATGATGAGCAAGGGAGGTACAGAAGGATAATTCTAAAATTATTGAAATCCCTTATTCTCAATTTTCAATCCACTCTAGGGTTTCTCTAGATGAACATTTCCGCACAAACTTTCCCAAAATCTAAAATTCTGTAATTCATAATTCCTCATCCTTCATTCTTAACTATTTACAGATTGCGGTTTCCCCCAAATTATGGTCTCTTGTTTGTAAATAGCTATTCCTGGTTTAGCTCCTTTAGGCTTATAAACGTACTTGGGTTCTGTATAAATTACTGGTACTTGTTCGCTTTGACGAGCGCGACTGTAGTACGCTGCAAGGTTTGCAGTAAATTGTAAATCATTTTCTTCGGCTACTGCACCGGGTTCTAATCTCAGTAGTACATGACTTCCAGGAATTTCTTGAGCGTGAAACCATAAGTCATAATCACCTGCAACTTTAAAAGTCAATTGGTCATTTTGACGGTTGTTACGTCCGATAATTACTTCAAAACCGCTGGGTGTTTGGTGACGATAAAAGTTTGTAATGACATCATTGGAACTACGTCTGCGGTATTCTGAATCTTCTAAATACTTTTGTGAAATTAATTCTTCTCTTATTTCTTCTAAAGCCTTTAAATCTTCAGATTCAAGGTAATTATCGATTTGAGAAATTGCCGATTCTACTTGTTCTAAATATTTTATTTCTGTATTAACTTCCGCAAGCAAAGGTTCTACAGCAGTACGAGCGCGTTTAAGTTTTTGATGCTGTTTATAAAGTTTTTGGGCATTCTGGACTGCATTTTTATCTGGTTGTAATTTTATTTTGACTGGCTTATTTGTTTCAAAATCAGTCAAGGTGATTTCTTCCATTCCTGGTTCCCACTCTTGCAGGTAAGCCATTAATAAATCAGCTTTGGTGCGATATTCATCTGATTGTTCTGACTGCTGTAAGCGTTTTTCAAATGTTTCAGCTTTGGAACGTAATTTTCCTAAAATATTACTTAGTTTCTGAATAAGTTGATGTCGTAGTTGAGAAAATATCTGTTGATTAAGTTTATCGCTATAGTAACGGTTAAGTAATTCTTGAATATTATTTGCTTTTTCAACTACACCCCATCCAAGTACGGTATAACCAGTTTCAGTCCAACAAGGTTGAAACTTTTCTTGTTGTAAAGCTTTAAGCCAAGCATGCCATTGTTTAAATAATAAATCCCATTCTTTAGATGTAAGTTTATCGGTTGTACTTTCCGTACTCAGGTTCGCAGCTAAAAGCATGGACTGTACTAGAGCAGGAGAAACACCACGATAATTTTTAGTTAGCTGAGGTTTAATTGCTCCTGGAATCAAGCTTACCCTTTCGTACCAATCTTGTTGTGATTCATCCAAACTCGGAATAGCAGCAGTAAGTCTTGGTGGTTGTTCGTAAACTTCTCCAGTCAAAATAGGACGAACGCTCGATTTCTGCTCGTTGATTTGACGACCTGCGGTAATAATTATATTCTTGGCATCTGTAAGAATCACATTGCTGTATTTACCCATGATTTCTACATACAAGTGATATAATGCTTGCTCTCCCGGACGAGGAGCGAACTGCAAATCTATAGCACGTTCCCAAGGAGCAACCGTCTCGATTTTCACCAGGGCTAAACCACCTAACTGATGAACTAATTGTTGGGAAAACGTAAATGTATCTGGAGAACGGGGTGGTGGGGAACCAATATGAATGCGAGCAGCTTGGGGGTGCCAAGAAATTTCTAGCCAATCCCGACCTTTGAGAGTACGAAGTGCAATTGCAATAGTGTAGCGGTCGCGCTGATAAACTTGTTCTAAGCGCGATGGTAACCAGTTAGCACGGATATCGCTGCAAACTGCACTTAAAGTAGTATAGTCAAATGTTTGCACAGCGATTTTTATTTTAAGAGCATTGATAGTATTAAGTATAGCTTGATTAAAACAATAGATGCACGTCTTTAGAGATAAAAATCTTCAAAACGTGAATTTGTTGAATTAACTATTTTTATTATTGAAAGTCAGAAAAAGTTTTAAATTAAGTCAGGTGATTCAACTTTATTAAATATATTTGTTCAAATTATATTAAACACTTATCTAATAATTATTCAAGATAAATAAAATAATAAATTAGTTGCCGTTGCATAATTGAAGTATAGTCATCCCAATTAATTTCTATAGTGCGTTAAGGCACTACCAACCATTTGTTTTCTATTTGGAACGACTATATGAATCAGGTAAATGCTATGGAATGTCCAAAGTGTGCATCAACTCACATACACAAAAACGGAAAGAAGAAAAATAAGCTAGCACTACATATGTGTCGATTGTAGTCTCCAATTTATTAATTTTTATGATTCTCAAGGGTATCCTGAAAAATTAAACGCCAATGAAGATCATATTGTTAGTAAAACTTATATGACAAGAGTGGAAGGAGAAAATAGCTGTTTTAGACCAATTGTTTCTTCTATTCCCTCTCCAAAATACTACTCTGACAATGAGCCATTCGTATTCCCCCAGAATTGGCTATAAGCTGCGGTAATTCTGCGACAAACTCAACGTTACCTTCTGCATCAACAATCCATCCTCGTGCTTCGACTATTTTTTTTCGGGTATTGCTTAAAGATACTGAAGATACAGCGGATACAGGAGTCTTTTGATTTGCAGATACAGATGTCATATCCACTAAATTAACTATTGGATTGTTGACTCTAAGCAGTTGATTTGGGCTTGGTGGTAATCCTCCACGTCCAACAACTATAAAGTTAGCAGTTTGATTTTGACCGCATCCAGAAGCAATTTTTTGACTGGAATCAGCTAATCCTGTGGGTAGTTGAACCAATCCAGAATTAGGGTCTGTTCCAATGGTGTTGATATCAACTACTCCGTTAAATTCTGCTCCTAAATCAGATGAAGCTGTAATATCGCTTTCTGGAGTCAGAAGTTTTCGGAATTGAGTACCAAAGATTCCTTGAGCAATGATTGATATCTGACCACCGAAACTTTGTTCAGCATTTGCGGTAATATCGCTATTTTCCAAAGCAACTAAGGTATTAGTATCGATATTAATATTACCTCCGGTTGCTGTTTGGGTCGCGTTGGTGGTGATGCGACTACCATAACGTAATTGGATATTTGGTGAAGTTAAGGAGATATTTGCAGAATCACCAGCTACAGTATCAGCATTGAGAATACCATTATCAAATAAAGCTTTTTTAGTTGCTAAGATACTCAAATTACCTGCTGTTCCTTCGAGTTGACTGCTAACAGAAACTTGAGCATTATTACTAATATTTAAATAAGATGATTCTATATTTAAATTTCCAGCATCACCGATTCCTGGTGAACTGCTAAAAATACCACTGGGGTAAAAAATACCGGTTTCATCTTTGACAATTTCATTTATATCTTCATCACTACGAATTATAGAAAAACCTTCTATATTGATTGCATCCTCAGCCAAAACATTGATATTACCACCTTTACCTTCTCCTAAATTACCAGCAGAAATTTGAGAACCATCTCTTATAATTAATTCTTGAGTTTCTAAAACTATATTTCCCCCATTTCCGCTACCTCTATCCCCAACCTGAGCTAACAAACGACTGGGAATACCATTTGCTGTTCCGAATAATTGAATTGATTCGCTAGCTTTAAGATTCAAATTTCCGCTATCACTGCTGCTATCGGTACCGCTATTAATTAAACCACCATCACGTACAATCAGATTTGTGGTCTCTATTGTCAGATTACCTCCATTCCCCGTTGCTCCACGTCTGACAGCTGTAACTAATTGGGTGTCCAAACCTTCTTGATTTCCGATAATTTCAACCTTATCTGTAGCGAAAATATTGATATCTCCTCCTTCTCCACTTCCTTTGGTATCTGTTGTTAAAAATGCTCCTTCTTTTACAATCAAACTTCCAGTTTCTATATTAATTTTGCCACCATCTCCTGCTGCTCCTCTACGAACATCTGCAATTATTCCCCCTGGTGAGCGTTCAACATCAGCAAATTCGGGGTCGCTGACTTTGTTACTCACTTCGATAGAATCGGATGTTTTGATGAATATTTCTCCAGCATTACCGGAGCTACCAGTGTTGCTTGATACGATAGCTCCTTCAACTATTTTGAGGCGATCGCCTTGTATATTTATAGAGCCAGAGTTCCCTAAGCCTGTGCT
>CAKZYM010001037.1 GCA_937884685.1 uncultured Calothrix sp. | reverse complement strand
ATTATCCCACTTGATTGTTCGCTTGTTCAAGTTTTGACAGAGAAATTTTCGCCGATTCACTGACATGTTCGTGCTTATCTTTTTCTAAATACTTTAAAGCGGAGATACTTTTATCACTGGGAAGATGACCTAAAGCTTCTGCCAAACGCTGACGAACCAACCAATCATCCGATTGAGCGAAACGAAGAATTTTATCTACCGATTCGATATCTTTGATTTCTCCTAAAGCAGCTATCGCAGCTTGTTGAATCACAATCTCTTCACTTTCGAGAGCTTTGTAAAGTACTTCCTTGGCCCGATTATCTTTTAAATTACCAAGCGCTACAGCTGCACTAAAACGTACCAGCCAATCAGTATCTTCGTAAAATGCTCGGGACAGCGGTTCCAAAGCTCTAACATCGCCTAAGTATCCTAAAGCACCCGCAGCATCGGCTCTGATACCATAATCTTTATCAGCTTGCAGTGTTTCAACTAAAATCGGATAGCAATCCGGTGTTTGTTTAATCCCTAAAGCAAATATTGCCATCGAACGCAGCTGCAAAGATTCATCATCAAGTACTTTTTTAATTAAAGGAACTGCATCTTCTGCGGGGATATCTCTCAAAGAAGCAAGAGCGACCATCCTGTCTCTCAATGAAGAACTTTCTAGTTGATTAGTAATTTCTTGTAAACTTGAATCTGCCATTTGATTAAATTTGAATATAGTTACTTAATAGTTACATTTCTATAAGTAACATTACCGCTAACTAACATGCATTAGCCCGATGGCAGGTTTTTGTAATGATTATCTACTAGCCATACCAATACAATACCAGTAATTGCAGCACTTGCAGCCCAGCCTACCCCATTAGAGATACTTCCATGACCAATCTTACAGGTAGCTGCACATGCATAAAAACCTACCGCATCTCTAACAACTCCACTTAAAGCCGTAATAAATATCCACCAAAAAGCATATCGAAAGTAACGTCGCAGCACCAACCACTGTGCAAATCCGAAAACGGCAAAATTAATAGTTTGTCGAATCAAACTTAACCTAAAAAATTCCAGAAATATATTTATAGACTTAAGAAAATCAACTGCTGTATCTAGAATTCCTCCAGTAAATACCATTAAATAAATACCTAAAATCCAACCAAAACCGCTTGCAGGTATCCACCAAACAGCAGATTTTATATAGCGTCGTAAAACTATCCATTGAGCAATTCCAACCACAAATCCGCTCGCGATTAATTCCCAGAAAAAATCAGTAGGTGCAGCCATATAGCCGATAAATGCACCAGCTATACTAGTTGCTAAAATCCAGTTTAATAACAACATTATTTATGATTGGGGAAATGGGAATACGAAGATAAAACTGATTATAATTAACTATTAGATATATCCAGGAATAAATTATTAACCTTTTTGAATTCTTTTTTATAGGATGACACGGCACTAGAGATAATTTGATTCAGATGATAGCGCAACCTCTAATTCCTAATTACTATAAAATTTAAAATCATTTAATTCCTAACTCTTAACTCTTAACTCTTAACTCTTAACTCCTAACTCCTAACTCCTAACTCCTAAATATTCTTCCTTCTTTCTTCTAGCTTAAGCAACATTTCGGCGTGCATTTCGCGAGTTATAGGATAAAAATAAGTTAAAACTAATCCGCAAATTAAACATATTGCGGGGACTGGACCTGTAGCGATACGAATTGCGAATAGTGCGCTATCTGGTTGTATTGGTAATTCAGTTTGTCCGGGAATATTTTCTTGAAAACCCGAAGCTTGTAAAGCGATTCCGACTAAGAATAAACCGAAAGCTAAGCCGAACTTTTGCATCAGTACCATGAAACCGTAAAACACTCCTTCACGTCTTTGTCCGGTTTGTAATTCATCTAATTCAATTACATCTGGCATCATTGACCAAGGAACTAGATAAGCTACCGATACTCCAAAACCTGCCATTATCCCTAAAAGATACATTAAACCAACTTGACCGGGCTGTAAGAAAAATAATCCTACAGCCGCAATTATCCACAAGAACATTCCCATAAAGTAAACGGCTTTTTTCCCGACTCGTTTACTTAACGCACCCCAGACAAACAGCATTAACAAAGCTGTTCCTTGTATCGCAATCGTGACTGGAGGAACATCCGATTCTTTTAGCTTCATGCAATAGATAACAAAGTAAGGAATAACGCTAGCAGTTATTTGTATTCCCAACCAGGAAAAAAGATATATACCAATTACAAATAAAAAAGGTTTGTTGCTAAAGACGATTTTGATTTGTTCGAGTATGGGAATAGATTCGCTTTCCTCGCTTTGAATGCGTTTTGCTTCAAAAGCCAAAACGCGCTCGCGAGTTCCCCAGACACACCAAAACAGCGCTAAAACAGAAATTACAGCGCAAGCTGCTGCTAAAACTAGATACTGCTGTTGGCGGCTATCAATTTGAGAAAATATTAGCTGTGCTAAAACTAACGAAAGAATACCACCGCTCAGAGAAAAAGCGAAGCGAAAACTATTGAGACTGGTTCGTTCGTCGTAATCTTGAGTTAATTCCGGAGTCATTGCTGTATAAGGCAAATTGACTACCGTATAAAATACCTGAGATACGACTCCAATAATCACGTAATACCAAAACAGCACCCAAACATTAGTACTTGGTACAATCCACTGTAAAAAAAAGAAAATACCAAAAGGTACCGCACCATACAGCAACCAAGGAAGACGACGACCCCAACGTTTGGATTCGGTTTTATCTGTCAAAACCCCTACCACTGGGTCATTAACAGCATCCCAAATTTTACCCACCATCAAAATACTGCCAGCTAAAGCTGGCGGAATACCCGCCACATTAGTAAAGAAAACTAGCAGGAAGAATACAGAAACATTCGCCGTAATCGCCGGTCCCAAATCTCCAGCACCGTAAGCTAGCTTGGTCTTTAAATCAAGCTTTTTACTTTTATCAACGTCCTGGGGATAACTATCAGCCACTGAATCGCTCATAATACCTACACTCGTATTACAATAAAGAGTTTGGCATCTACCATTAGTTTTAAATTACCCTTCTTATGCCAGACCTTTATGTCTCGTGGTCAGATTATCACCACAAAATAGAACAATTAGCTGCTCAAATTTATCAATCCGGCTGGGAATTTAACCAAATAGTCTGCCTTGCCAGGGGTGGACTACGAGTAGGAGATATTCTCTCCCGTATATATGAGCAGCCATTAGCAATATTAGCAACATCATCTTACAGCGGTACGGGCAAGCAAGAAAGAGGTGAATTAACCTTTTCTCAACATATAACTATGACCTCGGAAGCATTAGGCTCTCGAATCCTTTTAGTAGACGACTTAGTAGATTCAGGAGTTACCCTCCAAGAAACTATTCCCTGGTTAAAGAAAAATACTAAAACCAATATTGAAGAAATTCGTAGTGCCGTTATTTGGTATAAAGCTTGTTCGGTGATAGCTCCCGATTACTACGCCGATTACCTACCAGAAAACCCTTGGATTCACCAACCTTTTGAAAGTTATGAATTTACAAACCCAGCCGAACTGGCCGAAAAGGTAAGTCAGCCTTGTTGATGGGAATTGGGAATTAAAAATAGTTAGGAGTTAGGAGTTAGGAGTTAAGTAATTTTAGATTTTAGATTTTAGATTTTGGATTGAAGAATTATAATTCTCTATTCTCCTTATCTCTAATGACTAATTAACGATTACCAATTACCAATTACCAACTACCTATTACCAATTCTCAATTACCAATCCAAAATCCAAAATCCACAATCTAAAATTCAGAATATCCACAGCCACAGTGGAAGAGTTAGAAGTAACATTGCTGTTCCTGCTGCGACTGTGGTAACGGCTAAGTCTTTGTCAAGATTGAAGTTTTCAGCAATTATTAAGGTGGAGAAAGCGGGAGGCATTGCTGTTTGCAGTAAAATTACTTTTGCGCTGGTACCTGTTAAACCTAAAAATCGAAAGGTCACACTTAAAATTAGGGGGACTAGCAACATTTTAATGATAATGCTGATTGCAGCTTGGGGTAAGTTTTGCAAGGATTTTAAGTTACTCAATCGCATTCCCATCAAAAGCAATGATAAAGTTACAATTCCCCAAGCCAGTTTTTCTAAAATAAATTCTGCACTAAGAGGAATTTTGACTTGACGAAACAACAAGCCGAATCCGAAACTCCATAAAGCAGGATTGATTAGTATTACTTTGGTACTCTGCCAGAAATTTGTCGCTTTACCCCCGAAACGTGCTGCAATTAATGCACCTAAACCCCAAGCACCAAATAAAGAACCGAGTAAATCGTAAAATAATGCCCAGGCAAAATACTGAGTGCCATGTACTGCCAAAGTGATAGGATAACCAAGAAAACCAGTATTTCCTACCATCGCTGATAAAATCAAACTTCCCTGAATTGGCGATGATGGAACTGTATGTGTAAAATAACTTTGCCATTTTATTCCAACCAGAGCAAAAAATGCTCCGAGTAACATGGCTGCGTATGCTACAGCAGGAGCAATCCAAATTGCCCCTGATAAATCAGTTTTACGTAAAAAAGCAACAATTCCTATCGGTACTCCTATCCAGAATAGGAACTGACCTAAGCGAGTTGGAACTGTAGAAGGAAGCCAGCGTCCTAAGAAAAAACCTATTAATACCGTTCCAAACAGCTTAAGGTATAGTTCTAAGAGGATTATCAAAACAAATTCAGGAATTACATATGTAACCTATTATCTAACAGGTTTCTTTTCCTCCAGTCTACAATCTCTAATGATTACCGAATATTTATCAGGAGTTGAGCCTTGAAAAATGAGTTTTATGAGGAAATACAAAACTCAACCCCATCTGACATTAGCGAAGATATTCCCCAAGCTTTGCGCGATACTCCTGATACGTCCGCTCCCAAGCTAGGTTTACGTCCTTCGTTTTTGGCGATCGCCGGAGTAATGAGTTTTGCTGTGCTTGCTGCAATCAGCGGTTTGATATTTTACGTTGTTGCACCAAAAACTATTGTAAAAGAGCAACCTTCACCAACTAGTTCGGCTTCTCCCGATTCACAAGATGCTGATTCTATCAATAAAGAAGCTGAAGATGATACAATTTTAGGTCATTTAAAATATCAAGAAGCTCCAGAATCCGAAATTGTAGCGGTTAATGCAGGTGGAAGACGGATAAGATTGCGAAAATCAGCCGGTGAAAAATTTGAGCAGATGGCAAACGATGCTAGAAAAGCTGGTGTGAGACTAGCATCGATTTCAGGATTTCGTACCGTAGAAGAACAGAACAAACTATTTTTTAATATAAGCCGTCAGCGGAATCAAAGACCGGCCGAAAGAGCATCTGTCAGCGCTCCTCCCGGACATAGCGAACATCATACTGGTTATGCGGTAGATATTGGTGATGCCGGAGTACCAGCAACCAATTTAAGCGAGAAATTTGAAAATACCAAAGCTTTTAAATGGTTAGAAGCAAACGCTGCAAAATACGGCTTTGAATTATCATTTCCCAAAGATAATCCCCAAGGTGTAAGTTACGAACCGTGGCATTGGAGGTTTGTTGGTGATAAAGATAGTTTGGAGACGTTTTATCAAGGTAGGGATTTGAAGCCAATTCCGACACCGGAGTCTTAAAGTCTTAAAGGATGGGTGTTGAATTTGTTTGAATTTGTTTGAATTTAGCGGTTGAAACCGCTGCTAAGTGGGTATGCAAAATTATTTGTGTCATTACGAGCGATGAGCCACACGCTTCGCGTGAAAGCGAAGTAATCGCAAAGTGGTGCGATGATCCACACCTGAGCCGCACCTTCGGTGAACGGTGAATGCTACGTTTCACTATCTCCCTCCGGGAGACGCTTCGCTAACGTTCCACTCGCAATGACAAATACACAATTAATTTTGCCCAAGTACTTACACAGGCAAAATCCACCTGCGTTGGGTAAAAATCAATGGTGTAGAGACGTAGCAGTGTTACGTCTTTTTTAATTTAAGGAAATAATTGAGTGAATTAAGTAAAAACACCAGCATTTTTTTTGACAAATCGCTAAAATTACTCACAGGTGTAAAATATGCCTTTATATAAGCGATTATGAATCTTGAACCTGCAAACGTTATTAGTGCAATTACTCGTTTTGCTGCTCCTCATATAATTGATAAAGCGAAACGAAATGAAACTGTAGTCAAAATCTTAAAAAATTTAAAAATTGACCCAGCACATCCTCCTGAAGATTTCCCTGGAGTTTATGCTTGTGCTTTGGTCGAATATGCTTTAGAAGAACAAGGAACAAAACCCGAACCAGTTCTCAATTTTTTCAGGGAGAAAGAAATTCGGGATGCTTTTTGGAAAGCTTTTACCGATAATCCCTCAGTTTTTCTTAACGATGCAGAAAATTTTTTAGATTGGAATATATTGGGGGATGACATACGTGAAGCACAAATTAACATCCGTCCAGAAATAGACAAATTTTATAAACAATTTATTAGCGTCGCTAAACGTACTAGAAAACCTAGTGAAGTAATTCAAGATTCAAACTTTCGCAAACTTAGAGAACAGTCTCCCTATCCCGATGAATTTAAATCATTAATTGAGGAGAAAATTAAATCATTCTACGGACGTGAATTCG
>CAKZYM010001036.1 GCA_937884685.1 uncultured Calothrix sp. | reverse complement strand
TGCAGTCCCTGGTGGGTAATGGTTTTAACGACTTCTGTGTACACCGTAGCCTTGATAAGGAGAGGGGTTGGGGGTGAGGTTTTGAAATGTACTTCAATAGATTGGGAAACGCTATAAAAGAAATTTTATCCTTCCCTACATTTAAAATAGTGGGTAATAATTGATGTCCGTCAGAATTACTACTAATCCCAAAGCGTTTTAACTTCAAAACAAGATGAGGATTACTATTGGTTTTGCATTGATACTCACGAAGATTACGAAGCAGTAATTAGACAAACATATTGCTCTTATAGAACCCATTTAGTATCTTTACCTTCTGCGACATAACATTCCAAAATGGTGATTATCAAATAAACATTTCCCTTTGGACGATTGCCTTGCGCTAATCGTTGTGGAAGGTGCTTCGCCGCACCTCCACAACTTGAGCGAATTAAGAGGCAATGAATGGGCTATTCAAACAGTTTGACGGATAAAGAATGAGAAATAATCTAACCTCTCTAACAATCAGAAAAAAAGAATTAAACCCCCAACATGGAGCTTCTTAGAAATCTTAAATGGGGTTTTTTAGCAATTAAAAAATGGTTGTAATTGGTGGGAAAAATTGCAGGTAGTGCGAGCATCTTGCTCGCTATCAAATACTAGGGAGCGAGACGCTCCCACTACAAGAAATAAATTTACACATTTGGGATGCTCCCTACCGTAATGTGTAAATTAACTACCTTTGCGATTTGGCGATAGGCGAAGGAAGCCGACACCCTTTGGGTGTATAGCAATCTAAAAGTTAGTGATAGTAAGACTTTGATTGTTTTCGGAGATGTCTATTATAAGGATTGTGAATGATTTTTGAGCTTGATTTTGGTTTCATTCCCATTAGGAGATGTAAATATTAATATATTTTCTGGGAATAATAGTTTTATCAGGCAAAAACAAACTTCTACTATTAGGTAAGCATAAATGACTAATGCAAGCTCCGCTCTTGTGATTCCTGGATATAAAATTAAATCTCAACTCTATGCAGGCTCAAGAACCAAAGTATATCGAGCTATCCGAGAGTCAGACTCATTGGCAGTAGTCATGAAATTGCTAACATCTGAATATCCTAACTTCAATGAATTACTGCAATTCCGTAACCAATATACCATTAGCAAAAATCTCAACATTCCCGGTATTATTCGTCCTTTATCACTAGAAACTTATGGTAATAGTTATATTTTAGTGATGGAAGATAGGGGAGAAATTTCTTTAGGAGAATACACTAAAACCAGAACTCTCTCACTTATCGAATTTTTGGAGATAGCGATTCAATTAACTAACATTCTCCACAATTTACGCAAAAGCCGTGTTATCCATAAAGACATCAAACCCGCAAACATACTGATTCATCCAGAAACAAAAGAAGTTAACCTAATAGACTTTAGTATTGCTTCTGTATTGCCCAAAGAAACTCAAGAAATTAAAAATCCCAATATTTTAGAAGGAACTCTCGCTTATATTTCCCCCGAACAAACAGGTAGAATGAATCGAGGGATAGACTACCGCAGCGATTTCTATTCCCTAGGTGTGACGTTTTATGAATTATTAACAGGAGAATTACCATTTACATCTGACGATCCAATGGAGTTGGTGCATTGTCACATTGCTAAAAAGCCTACAGCATTAGGAAACAGGTTTGGGGAGAAAGGTAGTAAGGAAAAGATTCCAGAAGTATTTTCAGATATTGCCAGCAAGTTGATGGCAAAAAACGCCGAAGACAGATACCAGAGTGGTTTGGGATTGAAATATGATTTAGAAAATTGTTTAAATCAACTAAAACAAACTGGCACAATTATAGATTTTGAAATTGCCCAGAAAGACATATGCGACCGCTTTCTCATCCCCGAAAAACTTTATGGGCGAGAAACAGAAGTTGTAATATTGTTAGAAGCTTTTGAGCGTGTCGCTAACGGCAATTCAGAAATGATGCTAGTAGCAGGTTTTTCTGGTATTGGGAAAACGGCGGTAATCAATGAAGTCCACAAACCAATTGTGCAGAAGCGTGGCTACTTTATTAAAGGTAAATTTGACCAGTTTAATCGCAATATTCCCTTATCTGCCTTTGTGCAAGCCTTTCGTGACTTGATGGGGCAACTACTGAGTGAAAGCGATATTCAGTTAGCAGCATGGAAAACCAAGATTCTCGCCGCAGTGGGGGAAAACGGACAGGTGATTGAGGAGGTGATTCCTGAATTAGAGGGGATTATCGGTAAACAACCCCCTATTCCCGAACTATCAGGAAGTGCTGCTCAAAAT
>CAKZYM010001035.1 GCA_937884685.1 uncultured Calothrix sp. | reverse complement strand
TCACTGATAACTGATTTTTAACTTTATATTACAAATTGGTTCTAAATAATGAGACAATGATGGTTTAAACATCATCATCATCGAATTTTAAATTAGACGTAATTATGGCGAAAATACAGTTTGCAAGAGGTGTCAACGAAGAAGTAATTCCAGAAGTACGCTTAACACGCTCGCGTAGTGGAGATAGCGGTACTGCAACATTTATTTTTACAAATCCGAAAGCTTTAGATGAAGAAAGCACGGATGAAATTACTGGAATGTACATGGTTGACGAAGAAGGAGAAATTGTCACTCGCGAAGTTAAAGGTAAGTTTATTAACGGAAAAGCAGAAGCTTTAGAAGCAATCTATTTAATGAAATCTGCTGAAGAATGGGAGCGTTTTATGCGCTTCATGGAACGCTATGCTGAAGAGAACGAATTAGGATTGGATAAGAGTTAAGTATTTTAGATTTCGGATTTTGGATTTTGAATTAGAGAGTAGGAATTACCAATTACCAATTCCCAATTCCCAATTCCCAATTCTTAAAACCATATAAACTGAAAAACAATCCTCACATACAGTAAGGATTGTTTTAATATTATTTATTCAGTTATTCAATAGCTTTTTCAAAACTTACATCTATCTACATTTGAGTAATCACAAAAGCTACAGAAGCTAGTATTGCAGCGATGACGTAAAATACACCAACTACCTGTAGTTCAGTCCAACCAGAAAGTTCTAAATGGTGATGTAAAGGTGCCATTTTGAACAAGCGCTTACCTTTTCCGTCGGGACCTTTGGTTGCTTTGTAGAAACTCACTTGTGCCATTACTGAAAGTGTTTCTACAAAGAAGATTCCGCTAAGAATAAATAATGCGACTAAGGTATTCGACAAAAGTCCAACTGCTGCTAAACCTCCTCCCAAGGCTAGGGAACCTGTATCTCCCATAAATACGCGAGCGGGGTTGCGGTTGTGGGCTAAAAATCCTAGACAAGCACCGCTGAAAGATGCACAGAAGACCATTAATCCAACTGAGGTTGGAGAAACAATCGCTGCTAATGCTAATAGTGCAATTGCAGCAGTACCACCAGCTAATCCATCAACACCGTCAGTCAAGTTAGTAGCATTACTTTCTGCCACCATTACGAAACAAGATAAAGGTAAAAATAGCAGCCATCCTAAAGGTAAAGAAAAGCCTAAAGGAAAAGAAATATTCGTAATATTAGAAGACTGACTAGTAAATAGCCATCCGCAAAAAGCTACTGCAAAACCAACTTGCAAAGCCAGCTTCATTTTAGGTGAAATACCTTTGTTAGACTTGCGGCGAAGAATCTGCCAATCGTCAATCCAACCTACAAAACCGTAGCTTAATGTCAAAGCCGATACTGCAATAGTCTCAGTAGCGAAACCAGACAAAATACAAGCAATTATTACTGCTACAGGAACAAAGAATATGCCTCCCATCGTCGGGGTACCAGCTTTCTTTAAATGAGCTTGGGGGCCATCTTCACGAATAACTTGCCCAGCCTTTAGAGCTTGCAGCCAAGGAACAGCCCAAAAGCCGATTCCGGCAGCAATCACAGCCGATAATAAGAATGGTAGGGTTAAAGAGCTTCCTTGCCAGGGAGAGCGAGAAGCTACCCCATCTAGAACTAGTGCGATCGCACCAAGTCCTATACCCAACAAAGAAACCAAACGGATACCATTAAGGTTCAAACCTTGGTTTGGAGATAATTTTGCGTCCACGGAAATTTCCCTTCACTCCACACTATTTAAAAAATCACACCTAACATGCTTCACGCACATGCCGTTTTTCCGTCTTTAACGAGCTAGTCTACACTAGGACTTGCATCGTCATCATCATCATCGTCATCATCGTCATCATCAAATTCATAATCCCCGATGTTTTCTTCAATACCCATCAAGGAATTTATGTCTTGTCGTTTTTGTTCTGCTTGCGGTTCTACCGGGTCGCGAGATATTAAACGACCATTTTCTTTTAACCAGTCTAACAAGGATGATTCTTGTTTTAATGGTATTACAGAGGCTCTCCGGCTACGGGGAACTTCATATAAAGGAGAATTTAACATAAAGTTTGAGATAGGAAGAGTACGGAACTAACTTGACATTAAGAGTCTATCACTTGATACAGAATATTTTAGTTATTCATTCAACTCTTTTGTTTATAAATCCGACAAAAAACCCCTTTTTTAATATTGCTGCATAGTATTAACCACATATTTCTTTGAATTTGTAGGGTGCTATACATATACATTGTCATTCAATTTTAGATTTTGGATTTTGGATTATAAATCGAAAATCTCTTAAATTCCTAAATTTATTTATGGAGACAATCTAAATATGTCCTATCGGACACGCTGCGCTAACGCAAATCCACAATCCAAAATTGTTTGACTTATTAATCCGAACTGAGGTCATACCACCTATGAGAAAAGCTGCTTTATTAGAAGTAATAGCAGGGAAGAATCTTGGTAGTAGCGCTACTGATACAGATAAGCAAGCTATCTTATCGGCAATTGCCAATCTAGAAGACTTTAACCCTACACCGAGACCCCTTGAAGCCACCGACATGTTAGATGGTAATTGGCGGTTACTTTATACCACCAGTTCCGAACTCTTAAATCTTAACCGCATTCCTCTAACAAATCTAAGTCAAATTTATCAGTGTATCCGCGTAAAAACCAAGAGCGTTTATAACATTGCCGAAATCAAAGGCTTACCATTTCTTGAAGGTTTAGTCAGTGTTGCTGCAAAATTTGAGCCAGTTTCATCAAAGAGAGTTGAAGTTAAATTTGAACGTTCAATTCTTGGGTTGCAACGTCTAATTGATTACAAATACCCAGGCAGCTTTATTGAAGAAATTGAATCAGGTAAGAAATTTCTGGCAATTGATTTTCCAATTACAAGCAACGAGCAACAGGGATGGTTGGACATTACTTACTTAGATAACGACTTGCGAATTGGTAGAGGAAACCAAGGAAGTGTCTTTGTATTAACTAAGTCATGAAATATTTCTTCATAAGTATTCGCGACCAAAAACATATTTCATAAATGCCACTTTGTCAAGGGGGTCAGACACCTTATTTTGGGTATGGGGCGTGGGGATTTTGGATTTTGGATTTTAGATTTTGGATTTTGGATTTAAAGAGTTAGGAGTTAGGAGTT
>CAKZYM010001034.1 GCA_937884685.1 uncultured Calothrix sp. | reverse complement strand
CCTCATTTACCAGCAAGGTGTTGTAACTTTTGCTCTTATCCACTATCTACTAACAACTATCTACTAACCGCTAACCTCTTAACGGTATGAAACATCGAAACTTCTACCGATGGTCATTTCTAGGTCGGTATCTGGGTCAATAACGATTAAGTCAACACTCTTTTTGTTGAAGAAGATGCCAGTGATTGCACCGATAGCTGCACCACCTAGTACTTCTTCGGTTGCTACAGCACGGTCACCTGTCACCGCAGCGACAGCGGCGGCAGCACCCGCACCTAATGCGGTATTCTTGATAATACCTTTTGTGCTGGTACCTCTCTTAACGGTCTCAGTTTTGGTAATTACTCCAGAAGAAGCGCTGATATTATATTCTTTTCCGCTGGTAGTAATAAGTCTTTGAGCTATGAATTGAGAACCACCATTCGCAGGTTGGAGTTTACCCACAACGCGAGAACCTGCTGGAATTACTAAATCTCCGTTGTCTGTAATTACGTTTTGAGAAATAGTTAAGGTCAAAGGTGCTGTTTCATCCTTGGTGACCATAATTTTTTCTGCTTTGTCGTACTTCACAGGAAGAACTGTTCCTTCAGGGATGGTAACAATCGGTGAAGTGCTGTTGAGAGCGACGATGTAGGGTGAACTGATAGCTTTAGCTTGATTGCTGCTAACTAAAGCTTGATAAATATAAGCAGCTACATCCGCACGGGTTGCAGTTCCTTTGGGATTTAAAAATTTAGTATTAGGATAATTAACTACCAACCGCTTCTCTGTTGCTGCTGCTATGGGGTTGCGAGCATAGCTGGAGATGTTATAAGCATCGTTATAATATCCGAGCGTGCTTTGAGGATTATTCGCAACATAGTCTAAACCGTTGGAAAGAGAAACCAACACCTGCTCGCGAGGAATATTTTGAGTAGGACGGAAAACTCTTCCAGGATATCCAGATAAGAAACCAGTGGTATAAGCTTCTTGAATCGCGTTGTAAGCCCAATAGTTACGTGATACATCAACAAAGTTAATTCCTTGTCTCTCTTGACGCTTGTTGAAAGCTTTACGAAGCATCGCAGCATATTGAGAGCGGGTTACTGGTGCATCTGGACGGAAGCTACCATCGGGGAAACCCGCGATAACTCCTCTTTGTGCTAATTCCTGAATAAAAGGTGCTGCCCAATAGTTAGATGAAACATCATAAAAACTAGTTTGAGCTTGGGCTGGTGCGGTTGCAACTAAGGGTGCTACAGTCGCTGCTGTGACACCTAAAGCCATGAATACAGCACATTTTGATTTCCAACGATTTTGATTAGACATTAGTTTTTTCTCCCCAACAATTCCGTTCATTACTATTAATTAGTTTGACAATATCTCAGATTAAATGTTCCGAGTTTTTTTAATTTATAGTGTCTTTTTTTAGCAGATTTATTAGGATTTATCTTATTAATAAAATTTGCTATATAAAGACTATTTGCATACAATTAGCTCAGACGCGTAGCTAATATAATAGTTGCCTTAAACAATAAAAAAGTTCCGTATTATATTCATATATGAGTTTTAAATAAAGCAAGCAAGTTTAAGTGTCCCGCGAAGGCTTATCCTTCGCCAGTTATAGCTCATCGAATATAAAGTTACTTAATCAATGTGTCTGTTTAGGCAAGCGTAATTTTACAGCACTGATAATGTTTATAAAAATTTAATGATAGTTTTTTTGCTTTTGGCTTATATTATGTTGCCTTCAATAGACTTAACGAATTAGTTTTATTCGTGATTGTATAATCTCTCTATGTGTATTTTATACAACCAGAAAATGAGGATATCAGGAATACTATAATTTTCGATTTGGCGTAAATTTGGGTCAATCCGGTTTTACCATCTCCCTAAATTAAGGAACTGGCTTGGTAGTATCGTTTTTTTGTCTGACAAACTTTCTAAGACGGATTGAGGAGTTAAGAGCTTAATCACCCGCAGCCTAGAAGGCTGGGGCTATAAGAACAAAGCCAACCTATGTTGGCTAAATTCGGCGTATCTTTTCTTTATAAAGAAATGTTATTAGCAATTCACACATGACTCTCATAAAGCTGCTTAAACTTCGATTAAAACTTGTTACTCGCTACTTGAAACTTGCTACTCTTAGAATATCTACCTTATCTCCACTGTTTGCTGTCTGCTTTAAAAAAACAAGCCATCGTACACTTAAAGGTTTCAAGCGACGATGGCATTTGATTAAATTAGAGGAAAATATTATGAAAGTTTTAATTTTAGAAGCGAGATAGCGATAGATTAGAGCGCAAGGTGACATCTAAGTCGTTTTGAGGGTTGATAACTACAACTTCTACTGTTTTGCGTCGTAATAAGATACCTGCTATAGCACCCGCAGCAGCACCAGCTATAGGTTCTAAGGTTTCAATTTTATTATTTCCTGTTATTAGAGAGATTACGGATGCAGCAGCGGTACCGTAAGCAGCATCGGTTAAGATTTTCCCGGTACTAGCACCTTTTTTGATTTTTTCTTTGTTGGTAACTACCGCAGAAGTTGCATCGATATTCTGTTTTCTACCATCGGGAAATACTAATTCTCGTGCGACGAATTGAGAACCTTTTTCACCTCTAAAAGTTGCTGGTTCTAATTGTCCTACAAGTTCGCTACCGCGTGGAATTAATATGTTCCTGTTGCTGTCAATAATATTGGTTGCAACTGTTAAAGTTAAGTCGGAAGTTTCATCGGGTGTAACAACAACTTTTTCTTTATCAAAAGTAACGGGAAGTGTCACTCCTTCAGGAATGGAAACTCCTCTTGATTGTTGTCCAAAAATCGCTTGTGCAGTAGCAGGTTTTGATACTAAGATAGGCGCAGCCGCAGCAGTTGTGATTCCTAGTGCTAAAAATGCAGCTGTTCCAGATTTGAAACGACGAAAGCCAGTCATAAGAGAATTCCTTTAGTCTTGAGACTGTATGTTATGACGCGAACATAATAATATTGTTTCTATTATTATTTCTGAATCAATATTCAGTTTGCTAGTTGCTAGTTGTTTAATCATTATTGAGATTTTTTTATCTTTATAGAGGTATAATTTATAGGATTAAATCTTTTGATGACGCTATTTTTTTTACATTGTTCCTATATTTTTATGTAGTATTTTTTATTTTTTTTGCTATTAGGAAACTCGATTTTTCAAAAAAACCGGGTCTGTTGGTGGTGAGGGTAAAAGGTCAAATAATCATAGATTGTATTTAGGGTGCGTTACGGCTTAATAATGTTGCTGGTTAACACCAGTTTTTGTCAATTTCCACAATAATGCTTTACAGATAGCTCGGCAGGTTAACTTGCACATAATTTCTAAGTTACGCCATGATTCAGCATCATATATACCTTACAAAAATCCTGACCCCAATGGTCGTTCTCGTAGTAAATACGGGGATAGGTTTGGCTGACGTAATATTTCCTCCTGCTACTTGTATCCTGCTGCTGGAATTGTTGATCTTAAAGCTTACTATCGCGGTTTTCGATACGCTAATGAAATATTAAAAATGCTTACCCACAAGCCCGAACCTATTTTATTAGTACAGATTTTTGCCAAGCCCACATCTTTAGGTCGTATTCACAAGGTTTCTACAGCTGTTTAACCCTCGTAAATTGGCAAAGGTATTGTTTATAGTTAATGATTTTAAAATTCCGTAACGCATCATCCACGGACTTTTATTGTATTACTAATTAAACCTATTTCATCTTGTAGTAGTCTATAAAATAATATAAATCTCCATTAAATCCCCAATAATTAAACTCTATCTTTGAGGTTAAATAACATAGAAAGCTTATGATAAATGCTAGATATTTTTGTTGATTAAATCTATTGATATTGAGGAAATTATCTGCTGTAAAAATGCAAATGAAAAATGCAATAACTACTCTAGTACAGCAATAATCTTTCTCTTGATTTTGCCTAATAAGGAAAGTTATCCAGAATAGGAGTAATTTATCATAACGTTGTTCCGGGTCGTCATTAACCCAAGCTTCAGCGATTGAATAACCATCTTCAAACTTTTCTAAACGCACTTGAAAAATACAGTAACCCGTCCAGCTACGATGAATATGTAGCCAATCGTCTTCAAGATAAAAAAACCATCTATCATCCATTGACACGGGAATGAATCCCCAAGTTAAATACTTATATTCTTCCTTAGTAAAAATTTCCTCAACCCGTAACTGAGTTTTTAACTCCGATATTATCTGTATTTTCCAATCGCTACGAGTCGCTTTTTTAGGGTGCATAAATCCAGTTTATTTAAACTCCTCGTTTCTTATTCCCCATCCCCAATTCCCTGTCTTGAAAATTTGCTCTACTTGGTAAATCCACATCTGTGCAGAGGTTCCCTCGGTTGAGGAGAGTGGTGAATCCGTTCACCCGCAAGGGTGTGGTTAAGGGAGATACCCCAAGACCGCAATTTCCGCTATTCCCTATTCTTCACTCGCTACAACTTGACTATTTTCCGTTATCTTTTGAGGTAACAGATAAATTGCACCACTAATCAAAGTCAAAGCAACAGATACCCAAAAAGCAATTAAAGAAGGTAACTCCCATTCTGAAGATAAAGGAGCAATTAACATAGCTATCGCAATTATTTGAGTTACAGTTTTTAGCTTTCCCCAAATATTTGCACCACTAATTTTCGGTTGATTAACTCTCCAACCAGCAATCGCTAATTCACGTCCCAATATCAGAAATACTCCCCACGCTGGAATTTTTCCCAATTCAATCAAAGAAAGTAAGGGAGCAAGAACCAGCAATTTATCAACCAAAGGGTCGAGAAATTTCCCTAAATCACTGACCTGGTTGAGCTTTCTAGCTAAATAACCATCCAACCAGTCGGTACAAGCAGCAACAACGAAAATAGTAAAACATATCCACCTTGCTTGAGATGTGGGATTTTGCAAACCGTAAATAATAAACGGTATCCCCAGAAGACGAGAAAAAGTAATCCAGTTTGGTAAAGTCATTCGATTTTAGATTTTAGATTTTGGATTTTGGATTAACAAGAAGAGAGTTAGAAGTTAGGAGTTAGGAGTTAG
>CAKZYM010001033.1 GCA_937884685.1 uncultured Calothrix sp. | reverse complement strand
CCTAACTTCATAACCGCGAAAATATAACTCGCGAGCAACAACTAAAGCATCACCACCATTGTGTCCGGGACCTGCGAGGATTCCGATGCGAAGAGGGGAGGGGGAAGAGGGGGAAGAGGGGGGAGAGGGGGAGAATGAATTTTCTCCTTGTCCGATAATCTCCTCAACTCGATGGGTGATAAGTCCCGCTACTTTTTCCATCAAAGCCGCTACAGGTATACCTGCGGCGAAAATACGCGCTTCAATGTCGCGCATTTGGGCTGCGGTAACCGCGACTTGAGAAATTAATTCTCGGTTATTAAACATCAGTCAGTAAGCAGTGAACAGTTATCAGTTAATAATTACCAATTAAAATCTTACCTTGTGCCCATGCCCAATTCCCTATTTTCCGTAATAAACTCTACCGTTATTTAATCCCAACGAACGTAAATAATATTTCCATTGTTCTGCTACCGAACGGTTTCTAAAAGGTCCAACAGCTACGTGATGTCCCCTGGGAGATTTCCTTGCAGCTACTCCTACGATATTTCCTCCTAAACTTTGCCTAATTTTGCTTTCGGTTTGGGATATTTTTTTTCGTCTTTGAGGAATTACTACGTAGTAATTTCTTTTTT
The DNA here is from genome assembly GCA_937884685.1 of uncultured Calothrix sp. Lineage (GTDB taxonomy): Bacteria > Cyanobacteriota > Cyanobacteriia > Cyanobacteriales > Nostocaceae > Rivularia. The sequence goes on along the minus strand of CAKZYM010001033.1, from coordinate 4,254 downwards.
TCTGAGTGTTTGATGGGTTATCAAAATAAGGGTTTTGAACATCATTAGGTGTTTGGACCCCGGAGTTTTGGCTTTCGATACGAGGATTGAAACCTCTACGCTGCAACTCTTGGACCATTTCTTGGGCACCATTTAAACGATTGAAACTTCCAACTTGAATAATAGAAGGTCTCTGAGGAAGTATAAAAGCGTCAGATACAACCGAGCGTACTTGCTGAAGGTATCCCGAGTAAACGTTATCTACGATTACAAAGTAGCTTCCGTATGCTGAGTAAGAAGAGTAATTTTGACTGTATTCATATTGATACTGATATTGATTATTAAAAGGAGAACTGAATACTTGTTCTTGAGATGTTTCGGGGGAATATCCAGGTGGTAACTGTGCCACTGTATGAGAATTTTCAGGAGTTTGGGCTTGTATTGGTGTGATTGAAACCAACGCTAAGAAAACTCCTGACAAAAAAGATGGAGTTAAATTTGCTCGAATCAGGCTATGTTTTGCGTTAAATATAGTGGTAATCATTTTGTTTAGGAACAACGATTTTGCAGAAAATTAAGCTTTTCCGCACCAGATTTTAAATCGTTCCTATGAATAACGAAGGTAGCCTAGATTATATTTGGCAACATAATTTACAATTCTAAATTATTAACTATTTACTCCATCTTCTCCCATCTTTATTTTTATTTTCCGTAATAAACCCTAGCGTTATTTAATCCCAGAGAACGTATATAGTAATTCCATTGTTCGGCTTGTAAGCGTCCCGTAAAAGGCCCAACTGCTACATGAGGTCCTCTAGGAGCATTTCTTACGACCACTCCTACGCTATTCCCTCCCGCACTTTGTTTAATTTGGTTTTCGATTTGAAATAGTTTGTCGGGTTTCTCTGGAATAGCTACATAATAATATTTTTTTCTCTGTGACCTTCTATTATTATTTCTGGCAATAGGTTCAGATATACCCCCAGAATTAGAGAAATCCCCACCATAAGAATTAGCAATTTCTCTTCCAGTTGTCCTGCTGTAGATACGAGAACTGACACCCAAAGCTTGTAATTCTCTAATTCTTTCTTGAGCGTTGTTTAAACGACTGAAAACTCCTGCTTGAATAACAGAACGTCCGAGAAAGTCACCTGCAAAAGCAGTCGGTTCAACAATACGTACTTGCTGGAGCAACCTGGAATCGGTATTATCTACAGTCACCAAATAGCTTTCAGTGTTTTGGTTGTACTGAGAATTAAAATCGAATTCGTTTTGAGCGTACTGCATTTGTGCTATTTCTTGAGAACCCAAAGGAGTTTGAGCTTGGGTCGGTGTCATAGAGACAAGGGTTAAGCATCCTCCTAATAAAGAATAGGCAATTAAAGAAGGTCGAATCAAGCTGTGAATTTGATCAAGCATTTCTCCAGTACTCGGTAAATTTTGGATTTTAGATTATTCCGACAGATTACTAAGATATTCAGGATTGTTAATTCAAATTACTTTTTTAAATTATTCTTTAAATTATTTTGGATTTTTTGCAATTATTCCCATGAAGCAAATATTTTTTCTAGAATTAAAAATAGTAAGTGTAGTAAATAGTTTAGAAAATAAATTAACTAAGTTAATCATTGTAGCAACTACATAGTGTTAACTTATAATTGACAGCCTAGCAAGATTCACGGATATGGAAAAAGTCGTAGTAGGTCTTTCCGGCGGCGTTGACAGTTCTACCGTAGCTGCCATTTTGCACAATCAGAACTATGAAGTTATTGGTCTTACCCTCTGGCTAATGAAGGGTAAAGGTCAATGTTGCTCCGAAGGTATGGTTGACGCGGCTCATATCTGCGAACAGTTGGGCGTTCCCCATCACGTTGTTGATATCCGCGATGTCTTTCAAAGCAATATTGTAGATTATCTGGTAACTGGTTACAGTGCTGGTGTTACGCCTTTACCTTGTTCGCAGTGCAATAAAACCGTAAAGTTCGGTCCCATGCTTGAATATGCCAGAGAAAAATTAGATTCTCAAAAAATAGCGACGGGACATTACGCTCGTATTAAGTACAACGAATCAAACGGACGTTACGAACTTTTACGTGCATTTGACCGCAACAAAGACCAGACGTATTTTTTGTATGATTTGTCGCAAGATTTGCTTAGTGGAACAGTATTTCCACTTGGAGAACTAGAAAAATCAGAAACACGCCGTATTGCTGCTGAATACAAGCTGCAAACAGCCAACAAGCCAGAAAGTCAAGATTTATGCTTGGTAGAAAGTAATGGTTCAATGCGGGCTTTCTTAGACAAGTATTTGGCTCCCAAAAAAGGCGATATTGTAGACGCGGACGGTAAGGTATTGGGAGAACACGATGGCGTGCATCACTACACCATTGGACAGCGTAAAGGATTAGGAATTGCGGCTCCACAGCCTTTGTATGTAATTGGTTTAGATGCAGGAGCTAACCGAGTAATTGTTGGTGACAGAACCACAGCAACCAACCCAGAATGTAACGTAGCACGGGTAAATTGGGTTTCCATAGCAGAACCATCAAGCCCGATTCGTGCCGAAGTACAAATTCGTTATCGTTCGCAACCAGTTCCTGTAACAGTAATTCCCTTAGAAAACTCCCGTGTCAGAATCGTATTTGACGAACCTCAATTCAGCATCACCCCCGGACAAGCAGCAGTATGGTATGACGGCGAAAAAGTCCTCGGTGGTGGAATAATTGAACGGTTTTGACAGTTAACAGTGAACAGTGAACAGTAAATAGTTAAGAGTTAGGAGTTAGGAGTTAGGAATTGTTGAGAAACCCGGTTTTTTGAAAAACCGGGTTTTTTAATTCTCAAATGCATCATAATATTGTTAGAAAATTGGTAACTGGTAACTAGTAATTTGCCCTATAACATAGGATAGTTTGTAGTAAGGACTTTAGTCCTTTAAAGAAAGCGATAAATCGCTTACTACAAACAAGTATACCTATCAAATTTAATGAATAGTAATACTAATCATTGATAATTTTAAATTGATAATTTTAAACTGATAACTGAAAAAAAGACCCGACTTCTGAGAGAAATCGAGTTCATTTGAGAGTATTTCTAGGGAGATTGATAATGTTGTAAAAAGTTAATTCTTAGATTAAGTTAGTTGCTACGATAAATTGCTTTTTTTTGCTCCTTGGCTACTTGCATTATTTCATCGATTTGAGTTTGCTGTTCTGGGGAAAGATTTAAATTAGCTACAGCGGAACGCATCTTTTGTCCGTCTCCTATAGCGCTTTGGAATTCTACTTCCTGTTGCGGTGTTAAGACGGATTCCACTTGAGAACGAGTATTATCTCTAATTTCTTCAATCTGGGTACGTTGTGCTTGAGTTAAATTTTTCTTGTCCTCACAAGCATTTGCAGCTAAAGGAAGTGCAAGAGTAAAAATAGTAGATGCAGCCAAGATAGGCATTAATTTAGACTTCATTTAGAACGCCTCAAATCTTTTTTTGATTATCTTTAGTATGATTTAGGAATATGACATCAATATGACAATATTTGTGAATTGGTAATTGGTAATTGGTTACTTATAACTAACAACTATCAACTAACAACTAGCCAACAAAAAACCTTTGCTAAGTAACGATTAGCAAAGGCTGATTCTGCAAAGGAACAGTTTTAATTGTTAGAACGAAAAATGTATCGCTGATAATTCTATTAAATTAATTAGATGCATATTCATAACGGTAAATATTCACCTATTACCTATTACCCATTACCTATCCCGCTCTAAATCATAAATTACTTTCTCTACTACCCAATTAATTGATTTTCCGGGATGACTTTGTTTTATTCCAGCAATTAATCGATTTGCTGTTCTGCTATCACCACCTACTAACCTGAGTAGTTCTTTTCTCAATCGCGGATTCGCTTGTTCTATTGAGATTTGACTTTGGTTATGAGCAGATGAGGAGGATAAATTTGGGTTTTGTCGATTTAAGCTCCAAATTAAACCAGCGCTACCAGCACCAATTGCTGCTAATCCTAAGATTGTGGCATTTTCACCGATTTGATTTCCAATATTGTCGGAAGAAACATCTGCTGTAAATACGACGGGTTCATATTTACTATTGTTTTGTATAGGTAATGTTCTTTCTTGACGAGTATTTGACGTTGAATTTTCTACTTTTGCAGATGCAGGTGCAGCCCTTAATGATAAAGTAAGCAAACTACTAACGATGCCGGTACTAATAATAGCGATAGCATCAAAGCGTTTCATGTTGGATTAATACTCCTT
>CAKZYM010001032.1 GCA_937884685.1 uncultured Calothrix sp. | reverse complement strand
TAATGATTTATCTCAATTGAATTTGCGTTAAGTATTAGCCAGAGTTAAACATCAATTAACTATTCGTAAACTAAAAGAAGTAAATTAACAACTCAGTTATAAAAACTATCGTTTACAAGCAGAATTTTCTCTTAAACAGCAAGCTGAAAACGAATTAAATAATTATCAAACTCTATTAGAAACTAGAAATAAAAAGCATCAAGCTATAGCTGTTGACTTACAGAATACAAAATAATCATAAGCAGCGATTAAAGTAGTACAGACTATATTTGAATCAAGAGAATATTATTAATACTTACAAATTCAAAAAATTATTCCACAAGAGAAAATTTAATTCTACATCCGCTACATAAAAAGTTAAAATTTTTACCCTTAAAAATCAGATTGTGTAAAAATAGCTGTATTCTTTCTAACACAGGCTGCGAGGAGCAAAACAACTATGGCTGACTATAAATTAGATAATGTAGTCGCTTCAATGGGACTAACGGAAGACCAGAAGAAACATATTATTGAGCAATCTATTAGAGAAGAAAGGGAAGAGATTGTTAATCAAGCTTTAAGTCTTATCGAAAATATATACGTTCATTTACCTTTGAAGCGAGCTAAAAATGCTATAGACCCGGTGGAGCGTTTGAAACTGCTGAAGTATCGTTTGGTAAAGATGAACGAACTTGATTTTCAGCGAGAAATGATTGGCATATTTACTGAACTTCGGGACTTACATACAGTATATGTGCCTCCGATGCCTTATCAATCTATTAATTTTGTATTACCTTTCATAATTGAAGAATTTTATGAAAATAATCAAAGATATTATATTGTTTCTCATGTAAATGAAGATTTTGAACATGAAAGTTTGGAAAAAGGAGTGATAGTAACTCATTGGAATGGTGTACCAATTGAGCGTGCTATTGAGTTAAATGGTTTGCGAACTTATGCGAGTAATGATAATACTCGCAGGATTCATGGTTTGAATTCTTTAACTTTGCGTTCTGGAAGCAAATATTTGGTTCCCGATGAAGAATGGCTATATATTTCTTATATTACAAAAAATCAAGAGCATTACGAACATCGTTTTCAATGGCAAACCTGGAATTTACCGGAAAACCAAGCACAAAATAGTAATCAAGCTGTTACGAATTTAAAGGCTTATGGTTCATTAGGTGTTGATTTTGAAGCTACAAAATTACAGAAAATAAAGAAAGGTTTGTTTGCTAAAAATTCTAAACAAGATAATCAAATATTTTATCAAAATGATTTTCAATGGAGTATTTCTAATACGAATTATGGTGAATTTGGCTATATCCGAATTCACAGCTTCATGATTTATGATAGACAACAATTTATTCAAGATTTAATTAATGTTTTAGAACAGCTACCTAAAGACGGTTTAATAATTGATGTTCGCGGAAATAGCGGTGGATATATCGAAGCTGCGGAGATGATGCTTCAGTTATTTACTGCTAATAAGATTCAACCAGAATTATTTCAGTTTATTAATACTCCCACAACTTTAAGATTAGCACCCGAACCTTGGAGAAGTTCAATTGAGCGTTCGATAGATACCGGTGCTGTTTATTCTTCGGGATATCCAATTGGTGGACATGCTTATTATTTGGATGAGATTAATCAATATGGAAGAAAATACTTTGGCCCCACAATTTTGATTACCGATGCTTTGTCTTATAGCACCACAGATATTTTTGCAGCAGGATTCCAGGATAATAATATCGGCCCGATTCTGGGAACTAGTGAAAGTACTGGTGCTGGTGGTGCTAACGTTTGGGAATATTATGATTTATTCCATCCTTTGGGTTATCCAGCTTTACCTAGAAATGCACAAATGAGAATGGCTGTTAAACGTGCAATTCGTGTCGGAAATAATAATGGAACTCCTTTAGAAGATTCTGGAGTAGTTCCCGATTATTTACATAATATGACACGTAATGATGTTTTAAACGGTAATGTTGATTTGATTGAAAAAGCTGCAAGTATTTTAGAAACTATGAAAGGATTGCATCATTTACCTTTGGAAGTCTTTTAATCAGTTATCAGTGAACAGTGAATAGTTACCAAATCTTTTTTAATTTATGACTTTTGTAGAGACGTAGCAGTGCTACGTCTTTTTATCTTAGAGGATGTTTTAAAAGTATCCGGTGGTTAAAACTGTTTCCAACTTCCCTCTCCTTAATAAGGAGGTTTTATATTTAATTTTACTTAGTTACTTAGGATAATTAAATTGTTTGTATTCAATCTGAGATTATGGATTAATATAAATGATAATTTTAATTTATTTTACTTACTATTTTAGATTCGTTTTTAAATTTTGGGTTCTTATTTTGATTGAAATAGTGCGTTATGGTATGAACTAAATTATCTGTTTACTTATGAATTCTTTGTAACCGTAACGCACCCTACAAGATTAATGATTTATAATTACAAAACATCGAGAAAACCAATTCCTGGTAATTCACGGTGCTGTAATTTACTATTAATATATTCTGCTGCTGCGATTCCAGATACAATCGCACTTTCAACGAGATTTCCACCACACCAATCTCCACAAAAGACTAATGGTGAAGATGTATCTGCTGGTAAACAGGTTTGCTGTAATGGTGTTTTGGGAAATGCATATCTCCATCTATGTACCTGAATCCATTCCGGATTATTTAACCAAGATAGATTTAAGTTAATAGCTGCATTTTCTAATATTTCTCTACCAACTTTTTCTAAATCTTTCGATTCAAAATATTTTTCTGCGAAGTCAGCGCTGCTATGAATTACAAAATGGGGTTGTAGGGGATTTTTTCTTTTACTACTATCTAATCCAATCCATCCCAATACAGAATTATCTTTAAAAGTAATTGCTTTCCACTCCGGTTGTTCTATTGAATCGGAATATCCTGACATTACGGTGAGAGCGGGGTAATATTCAACACTCCGCAATTTTTCAAGAAAAGTATCACTTAACAAGTTTCCTGATAGAGATTCTACTATCATCACAGCTTGGGGTGCTGGAATCGCAATGACTACAGTTCCTGCTGTAAATTTTTCGTTGCTTTCGCTGGTTAAACACCATTGATTTTGAGAATCAAAATTAATTGACTTAACACGCTCTCCCCGATTTATCTCTAATCCCTGTGCCAGAAATTTAGCCATAACATTCATTCCTTTCGGTGCGATATAAGGAAGAGAGGATTGAGGGTTATCAACCAGTGGTGAAGCATGATTTTTGACGTGTAAATTATCCGTCCAAACTTCTAAATCACCTTTTTGAACCAGCAAATTGATTAAACGTTGTAAAATTTCACCTTTGGGTTTGAGATAACAGGTTCCGTGGTCGGCTTTTGTATCATGTAAACGTCTGGTAGCGACTCTTCCACCGACTCCACGAGATTTATCGATTATCATTACCGAATATCCGGCTTGGGTTAATTGTTGAGCGCAAACTAAACCAGCCATTCCGGCACCAATTACAGCAATAT
>CAKZYM010001031.1 GCA_937884685.1 uncultured Calothrix sp. | reverse complement strand
TTAACTTCTGGATTGGGAAAAAATAAAAATTTTGACCGATTGAATTTAAAGGGTATTAATGCAAAAAATGCTTATTTAGGTAATGCTAGTTTTATTGGAACCGATTTAAGCGAAGCTAATTTACAGGATGCGGATTTATCTAACTCATTATTCGTACAAACACAGCTAGATAAAACAGATTTTACTAATGCAACACTTACAGGTGCTGTTATTCAAGATTGGAATATTACAACTAATACTAACTTTGATAATGTTAAATGTAAATATGTTTATATGCGAGTTATTACCAGGGAAAATCCTAACCCATTACGCAAACCAGATAATCACAAAGAAATATTTGAAAGAGGGGAATTTGGAGATTTTATCAAGCCAATTGTTGACACTCTTGACTTATATCACAATCAAAATGTAGACCCCCGTGCTATTGCTATTTCGTTTAAGCAACTAGCCGAAAATAATCCAGAAGCTCAATTGCAAATTGTGGGGATGGAAGTTAAAGGAGACGATAATTTCTTACTACGAGCAAAAACTAATAATATTGTTGATAAATCATCTCTGAGCGCTGATTATTTTACAATTTATAATCAGATAAAAGCATTAACTCAACAAGAATTTAAAGCTCTGGTCGCAGAAAAGGATAGTAGAATTCGCAGTTTAGAAACTATGGTCACAACAGCATTACAACGTCCCAGTTATTATGTAGAAAATCAAATCAATATTGTTTCCCAACAAGATATATCTTCTGTCACTACAGAAATTCAAGTAATTCTAGAAAAATTGGATAAACAAAAACATCCTGTTACTGATATTGAAAAACTAGCCACTGTTGCTTTAGCTGTTGAAGAAATTCAGAAAAACCCGACATTAGAAGCACGAGTTATTAATGCACTCAAAGCAGGTGGAATACAAACATTTAAAGAAGCAGTTAAGCATCCACTTATGAATATTTTGGTCGCGACTATACAGGGGTGGCTGTCTTAAAGGTAAGAGGTAAGGGGTAAGGGGTAAGGGGTAAAAGGTTAAAGGCATTTAATATCGTGTTGAGAAAATAACTTCATTTACCAATTACCAATTACCAATTACACAAAAGAGTAAAGCGCCAATCCCTCTAAAAAGTGAAGGTTGACGCTTTACAAATGTTTTTTCTTATTATAGGCAGAGTCTTTATTCGGCTGACTCCGTTTTATCTATATATATAATCACATATGTAGGATATTTAACTTTTATTCTTTATTATTTTTTTAGATTTCTAATTCTCAAGTTTCGTCAAGATTTGTAACTCTACGCTTTTTAGGGGTGATAGAGGCTCCTAATATTTCTGATATCAAAACCTCAATGTTGCGTATGGGGTGAATACGTATAGCTGTGTCGGGATGAACGATGGGTTCAACGAAGATGGAGAACATGTTCAAACGATTACCAACAATCACATCAGTAAAAAGGCGATCGCCAACCATTCCGACTTGATGTGGGGGTAATTCCATCTGTTGGAGTGCTTGTCTAATCTTGCGTCGCGAAGGTTTAGCGGCTCCGAGATAGTAAGGTAAATCAAGGGAGCGAGCAATAGAACTGATTCGATTTTCGTTGATGTTATTACTAACAAGCCAAATTTTGACCAAAGGACGAATTTGATTTATCCACTCTTGTAACTCACCCGAAGCAAAACCTACAGTAATGGGAACCAGAGTTTCATCTACATCCAAAACTAATCCTTTGAGTTCGTACTGCTGAATTATTTCTGGTGTCAGATTCAATATAGAACCTTCCAAAATTAAATCGGGCTGTAAAAGTTTATTCCAATTCATAGCCAATATTTAAAACACCAATGGCAATTATAGGGAATAAACAATTATAAATGATGACTTACAGATAAGAAACAAAAAGCCAAAAATGACAAATTACCAATTATAAATTACCGATAACTGTATGTCCTATCGGACACGCTTAGTCTGACGACTCACTAAGTGAACGCTAACAACTGATAATTGATTACTCTTCGACTGGTAGACCCAGCAATACCAAAAATTCTTCACTGTATATTGCTTTATCCCAATTAACTGCTGATTTAACTTGCTCTTCAGTTAAATTTAGAGCATTCGTTAAATTGGTACCGCTCAAATTAGCATTTTTAATATTTGCGCTATCAAGATTAGCATTACTGAGATTTGCATTTCTTAAATCGGAACTATTAAGTTTCGCACCAGTTAAATCCGCATTACTAAGGTCTGCATCTTTAAGATTTGCATATCTAAGATTAGCTTCTTTAAGGTCAGCATTAGCTCCAATCAAATAAGCTTTGAAACCAGTAATAGAGAAGTTTTGAGGAAACTTAGTTTTGTCATCATACAAACAACCTTTTAAGTATGCACCTCTAAGGTCTGCTCGAATCAAATTTGTTCCTCTGAGATTAGCACTAGTCAGATTTGCTCCTCGAAGGTCTGCATCGCTAAGATTAGAACCTCTGAGGTTTACACGAGCTAAATTAGTATCTCTAAGATTCGCAAGCGTTAAATGGGCACCGCTAAGATGAGCATAAGCTAAGTCAGCATCCTTGAGGTCAGCATTAGGAGAAATCAGGTACATCTGATGATTCTCTGGTGTAAAATTCTGCGAGAACTTAGTTTTTTCGTTGTATAAACAGCCTTTAAGATTAGCACCAGCAAGTTTAGCATCTCTAAAATCTGCACCCCTAAGATTAGCACCAGCAATTTTAGCATCTCTAAAATCTGCACCTCTAAGGTCTGCTTTTCTCAGGTCTGCATTTGTCAAATCTGCACCATTAAGATTCGCATAGCTAAGGTTAGTATCTCTAAGATTGGCATCCCTAAGCTTTGCATTGGCAGAAATGCGATACATATTATAATCATCAGGATTAAAATCTTCAGGAAACTTAGTATCTTGGTTGTATAAACTTCCTTTAAGGTCTGTATCCTTGAAAATTGCATTTTCTAGCAATGCACCCCTGAGATTCGCGGTTCTAAGGCTAGCACCACTGAAGTTTACACCTCTAAGGTCTGCATTATTAAAATTCGCGCCTTGAAGATTTGCATGATTAAATTTAGCACCTTTAAAAATTGCATTGCTTATGTCAGCATCACTAAGATTAGCGTAGCTAAGGTTAGCATTTTTAAACTTAGCCTCTATAAGCTCCGCAGAACAAAGATTAGCTCTTTTCAAATTAACTTGACTTAGGTTTATTTGCTGTAAATCTGTATTTTCAAGATTTAATCTTTCTAAAGAAATTCCATAATCTTTTAAAAATTCTAACGCTCTAATTCTTGCATAGCTGGTTGCAACATTTGCTGCTGCTGCATTATCAATTACCTGCCATGCTTCATATATTCTTGTTCTTATCCGTTCCGGACTTTCTAAAACATATAAAAAAGCGGCCGATAAAATACTAAAACCTTGGACGTATTTAACTTGAACTACTGAAAAAACTTGAGAGCAAACTGATTCAGGATTATCACAGTTAATAGATGACCAATTTTCAAATCGGTAGACTAATAAAATTACTCCAAAAGCAATACTAAGAGCAAGCAACACGCGCACGCAAACAGTTAAAATCCTTCTTCCCCAAGAAAAAGATAATCCATCCATGCTTTCAAATTTTCCCCCACTTCTACCCAGGCACTAAACAAAGGTAATATATTTTTCGATGGGATGGTTGTTTATTTACCTACAAATATCATTACCATTTTAACTTTTATACTATTTATAGGTTAATTAACAAAACTTTAAAAACAATTATCTTTTAATAGAGTTTTAGTGTATTGCAATACAGAAATTATCTATCTCTAATTTATAGATTAAGCATCTGTTACTTGTTTATACAGTCGCCAAAAATCATTATTGGAAATAGGAAATAAAATTAAGTCGGCTCTATATTCAAAATGACTATATTACAAAAATATAAACAGGTTTCAAAGTTCGACTTGCTACTTGCTACTCCCTACTTGCTACTTGCTACTTGCTACTTGCTACTCCCTACTCCCTACTTGCTACTTGCTACTCCCTACTTGCTACTTGCTACTCC
>CAKZYM010001030.1 GCA_937884685.1 uncultured Calothrix sp. | reverse complement strand
ATTGACTGTGTAAAAGTGCTGCTTTGAGTTTACGCTCTCTTAATTCCTGTACTTGATTTTCCATTAATGCTACTAAGGGAGAAATCACCAGAGTTAAACCAGTTTGTAAAAGTGCGGGAAGCTGGAAGCAAATTGACTTACCTCCCCCGGTAGGCATAATAATTAAAGTATCTTTTTTAGTAAGTAAACTTTGAACTATTTCGCCTTGGGGTGGACGGAAATCTTCATAGCCCCAAATTTTCTGGAATGTAGTGAGAACCGTCTGCCATGATGGTATTTGGGCTTGATTCATAGTAAATAGGCAGATACACCCCTTGCCTTGCACACTTTTTATGACGAGTTATAAATATAGCTTTTATTAATCACATACAGCTTCAGTGTTTTCACTGCTATGGCTTTAAGTTATCGAGTGGATTTTGGTCTGTTAGATAATGGTTTGATGATTGTGGAAGTAGGGAAAGAAAAAATATAAAAAATTAGAATAAATATAGTTTTTAGACAGAAAGGTGTGCGGAGAAGGAGGAAAGATTTTGATTAGCAAAGCTTTTATTCAAGAACAAGGTAATGGAAAACTCAGAGATGAAGAACAGCTTGTTTTTGAAGAGTTAACGCAAAGAAGTATTTCAATTGATTTTTATACAGAAAAGCGCATTCAAAGAAGACAGCTTCCACTTGATAATCAGTCTTTAGTAGTTGGTGACATGTCTTGTGTTTTGGGAGCTTTAAAACAGCTTGGGATTCCAGAACCTTTAATAAATGATTATCCAGCTTGTTTAAATTATTTGATGTACCGAAAAAAGTGGATATCTACAGTTTCTAAATTGGAAAAAAGATTTATTGATGGTAATTATGCACCAATTTTCGCGAAACCCGCTACACGTAGCAAACGTTTTACTGGTTGCATTTTTGAGACGGAACATGATTTATATAAAATTTACGGGGTATCTCGTCAGGAAAAGTTACTTTGTTCGGAAGTTGTTTATTGGGTGAGTGAATATCGAGTTTATGTTGTTAATTCAGAAATCAGAAGTATTGATTTTTATAACGGGAATGAGAGTGTTTTTATAGATGTCAAGAAAGTTCAGCAAGCTATTAAATCCCTTGATGATGCAGGAGAATCTTATGTTGGTTATGTTATTGATTTTGGAGTATTAGATTCGGGAGAAACAGCACTTGTGGAAATGAATGATGGTTTTGCTGTTGGAGCTTACAGCATAGATAGAAAAAATTACACGGATTTGATTTTGGCTCGATGGGAGGAGCTTTTATCTAGCCGTAAGGGATAATAGATAAAATCACTCACCCTTTTTGTAAGATAAAATAAAATAACGAATTACTCCCCAACGACTTACCCTTTCTTCAAAATTGATTATCTTATCTTCTTTTTATTGTAAGATTCGTACTAGGGAATAGTTTTTTAAAGTATTACGAGTAATATCTTCTTCAATTAAAGGTATAAAACCCGTATTTCTCGATAATTTGCGATAATCACCAAGGCTAAAATTAAGGTCTACTTGTCCAAGAGTTTTCAATAAAGTGTCTTTTGCTAACTCCGAACCTATTTTTATGAAGGGAAGAATGATTTGTCTGGGAATAAAGTCGCTTAGAGCAATTATTCCACCTGGTTTAAGAACCCGTGATGCTTCTTGAAAAAAGCGTTCCCGACTAGGAAAATGAAATATACATTCCACAGCAAGCACTACATCGAAAGAGTTATCTTCAAAGGGTAATTCACAAGCATTTGCTTCTATAAATTCTAAATGATTTTGAGCGCGGGGTTGAATTTGTTCTTTAGCTCTTGCTAATTGACGGGGGTCAATATTTAATCCAATTAGCTGCATGTTATTGAAGCGATTATTTAAGCTGTAAATGGTTCCACCAAAGCCACAACCGCAGTCTAAAACGCACATATTATCTGTGACTTTAGCTGAATCGTATACTTTTTGAGATAATTTTTCTGCTGCTTGAGTAAAGTCTTCTATTGAAACATCTTTTGTAGTGGTGTTTTCCCAGTAACCCCAGTGGACGTGATTTCCAAAACTTTGAATTATTTCGATTTTACCTTGTTGAAAGTCTTTGAATAGTGCGTCGAAGTAAGGTAGGTTAACTGTTTTTTCTTCGGACATTGATATTCCCCCAACTCCTTAACAAATAGGGCTTTTCATGATTACTGTTAATACTAATGCATCGAGGTCATATCAAGAAACTTTTAACAATAAGCGTGGTAAAAGATAGAAAATCTTCTTTCAAAGAATAATCTTGAAAGTTTTGACCCGAGAATTTTTTGACATGTTAATAGTGAAAGATTTATTTGCTGATAACATACGGAACTTACTTCAGTCATCAGTGATGTAAGCTAACTACTTCTTTCTCGCTAGAAATTACCGATTAAAAAAATCGCAGAGAGGACAGCGTTAGCGGAGCGTATCCGATATATAGCCTGTCCGAAGGACATAAAGTGTAGTCTTGGGGGGGTTCCCCATGTAAGCGGAGCTTTCTGGCAGAGTACAACTTTTCAAGAGAGAGAGCGCAGATGAAATAGGTAAAAATAGATAGATAGTCTTAGAGGGAATGTGAGTAATTGGGTTTGTAGTTTGTAATAAGTAAAGATGTTAAAAAAGCTCAATATTGACCCTATAAAGAGATATGGGGACTGATTGAAGCTTTAACAAGTTAGTAAGCTGTGGTGACCTATTGCTTAAGTGTTAAAAAATTAGGGGCATACAAAGCTACTCTGCACTAAATAGTTATGCGTATTAATACTAGTATGCTTGATTTATATTTCATAAAGAGGGAAGAATTTTACTCCCATTACTGATATTTTGAGCGCATTCTTAGTAAGAGAAAGTGAATAATATAAAGTTTATTTATAGTTGTGTAGAATCGCCGAATAATTATGAAATAAATTCAATTTTTTTAATTATTCTCTGGCTAAGTTTAAATACTGAAGACGTTGTATAAAATCCACAATATAAATGAAATATAGCGCGGTTGTTGAAATAGAAAACTATTAAAACAATACGTGTCAAACAACTTTAATTAGTGTTTATTAACAGAGGATGTTGATTGTGAATAAATTATCCAAATTCTTTATCTCTGCTGCAATTGCAACTACAGTTATGACTGCTGCAAGTGCTGCTCAAGCTCAAACTTTAAGACAGGGTTCTACTGGTTATAACGTTAGAACAATTCAGACTGAACTCAGAAACAGAGGATTTTTCCCCAGAAATGTTTCTTCGACTGGATACTATGGTTCTATTACTAAAAGAGCTGTAATGAATTTCCAACGCGCTAATGGTTTAAGAGCAGATGGAGTTGCTGGTCCTGCTACTCTCAGAGCGATGGGATACGCTGGTGTTGGTGGTTCTAATCCAGTAGACCAGTTCTACAGTGGAAATGGAGTAGTTCGAGTTAATTCTAGATTAAA
>CAKZYM010001029.1 GCA_937884685.1 uncultured Calothrix sp. | reverse complement strand
GGTTTGCGACTGACACCCAAGCAGTTTTTTGAACATCAGACCATTGCCGAGTTAGCTGCGGTAGCTAGTACTAATAAAAAGATTCAAGCCGAACAGGGGCTAGTCACAGGTTCAGTGCCTCTTACTCCCATTCAAAGCTGGTTCTTTGAACAAAATTTTCCCCAAATGCATCATTGGAATCAAGCAATTTTGCTGGAAGTGAAACAAACTCTTGACCCCGCCTTGTTAGCACGAGCAGTACAGCAATTATTAAAGCATCACGATTCCCTGCGGCTGCGCTATATTCGTCAGAAAACAGGCTGGCAACAGGTCAACGCTGATTTTGACAATAAAATTTTACCATTTACTTGGTTCGATTTGTCAACAATGTTAGAGTTTGAGCAAAAATCAGCTATTTCAACCGCAGCCACCACACTACAAAGTAGTTTGAACCTAACTGATAGTCCTCTATTACGAATTGCTCTGTTTGACTTAGGTACTACTAAGTTCCAACGCCTGCTAATTATTATTCACCATTTGGTCATCGATGGTATATCTTGGCGTATCTTGATAGAAGATTTGCAAACTGCTTACCAACAGCTTAGCCAAGGAGAGTCAATCTCGCTGCCTCCCAAAACTACTTCATTTAAAAATTGGTCAGACAGATTGCAAGAATACGTCCAATCTCAATTAATACCACAAGAATTAAATTACTGGTTAACCAAGATTCCTCAGCAAAGCGTTCGATTACCTGTGGACTTTCCTAATGGCGATAACACTGTGGCTTTGGCTGAAACTGTATCGATGGCTTTGAGTCAACAAGAAACTCAAGCTTTATTACAAGAAGTGTCAGCAACTTATAAAACTCAAATTAACGATGTATTACTTACAGCATTAGTACAAGCTGTCGAACAGTGGGTTGGTTCGCGTTCACTGCTGGTGGATTTAGAGGGTCATGGAAGGGAAGAAATCTTTGATGACGTAGACTTGTCGCGAACTTTGGGCTGGTTTAGCACTATTTTTCCTGTATTTCTAGATATTAGAGATACGAAGGGAATAGAAGCTGAGTTAAAAACTGTCAAAACTCAGCTTCGGGATATTCCAAATCGGGGAATAGGGTATGGTTTGCTGCGCTATCTTGGTGGTGAACAAGCTGCATCTTTGCAAGACTGCGCGTCAAAAGCAGAAATTAGATTTAATTATTTAGGTCAGTCTGACCAGTTATTTGGGGATTCGTCTTTATTTTTACCTGGTCAAGAATCTACAGGAACACAACGTAGCTTGTTGTCTAACCGAAGCTATTTACTAGATATTAATGGGATTGTCACAGGAGGTCAATTAAAAATAGATTGGACATATAGCAAGGAAATTCATTACAGAGCTACCATTGAGTCTGTAGCTGAAAAATTTATGGAAAGGCTGCGCGAAATTATCGCTCATTGTCAGTCTCTATCAGCCGAACGACATTTATCAGGTTCAGGTACAGTCGTATCAGTTCCTCAAACGGAAAATTCTATTACAACTAGCAAAATCACATTTGAGGTTTTAAATGCTGAAGCCGTACTAGACTCTACAATCCGTTCTAAAACATCTTTTGAGTATATAAATGACCCATCTCATATCTTTTTGACTGGAGCAACAGGATTTGTAGGAGCATTCTTACTGTCTGAACTTTTACAACAAACCGATGCTACTGTTCATTGCTTGATACGTGCTGCTGATGTTGGAGCGGGAATGAATAAGCTCCAAAGGCATCTTGAAGCTTATTTGCTTTGGGATGAATCATTAAGCAATCGTATCATTCCAGTAATTGGAGATTTGTCTGAGCCGTTGTTAGGTCTTTCCGCGCAACAATTTCAAATGATGGCTCAGAAAGTTGATATCATTTATCATAATGGTGCATCAATTAATCTTGTTTATCCCTATTCTGCTCTGAAAGCTACTAATGTTTTGGGAACTCAAGAAATCTTAAGATTAGCTAGTCAAATCAAAATTAAACCACTACATTACATTTCAACTGGGAGCGTTTTATCCTCCCAAGACCATGCTAGAGTTAGAGAAGTACAAGAACTGTATAATTTTAATCATAAACAAGTACCCTCTGGTGGTTACGCTCAAACTAAATGGGTTGCTGAAAAGTTAATTACCATTGCACATAATCGAGGAATTCCTGGTTCTATTTACAGGTTAGGACGTGTATCAGGACATAGCCAAACAGGTATCTGTAACCAGAGCGACCGCCTATATAGGATGCTCAAAGGCTTTATACAAATGAGGTGTGTGCCAGATGTAGACACTACTGTAGACATGACTCCTGTAGACTATGTGAGTAAAGCTTTAGTTCATTTATCAAGGCGTAAACAATCCCTTAATAAAATCTTTCATTTGTCAAATCACCAACCTATTAGCTCTTTTAAGCTTTTTGACTGGATACGCGAGTTTGGCTACTCGCTCCAACCCATGTCTTACGAGCGGTGGCAAACGGAACTTATTAGTGCTTCTGAAATTTCTCTAGACAATCCGTTGTACCCACTAATACCCTTTTTTGCTGGTAAGGAAACTAAAGATGCTCTCAAACAAGAGTCCTCAGAACAAACTTCTAACTCAACAGAATTAAACTTTGATTGTCAGAATACAACTGATGGACTTGCAGATACTTCCATTGTTTGTCCACCAGTGGATGCAAAATTACTCAATACTTATTTTTCTTACTTGATTCAAAGCGGTTTTTTAAATCCCCCTCAGCAAATACACTAATACATAAGTTGAAGCAAAATCAACCCACTTTTTAAGAGAGGTTGTAGCATTATTGAACACTTATATTTACCAACAAGTTTGTAGTGGTTTACTAACAAACCCACAAAAACTTTAAATGCAGATTTGAATACAGGAAGATACAAAAGTGACGATTCTAGGAAGAGCTACAAAAGAAGGAACACAGCGTTATAGAGAACGGCACAAAAATCATTGCGATCCAACTTTCTTTCATGAAGCTGGGGAACTTATTGCCAGTTCAATTGGCATTGGTACGCTCATTGGTGAACCAGATGAGCATAATAAAGGTCTATTAACGAAAGCTATCGTAGAATCAGTTCGGCGTGGGGTCAACATAATTGACTCCTCAATAAGCTATGGCTGCCAGCAGTCAGAGCGTAGTGTAGGAGAAGGCATCCGCTCTCTTCTTGAATTGAAAGAGGTATCAAGAGATGAACTAATTATTTGCACAAAAGGCGGTATCTTGCCACATCCAGAAAAAAATCGAGCCAACTGGTTTTATCAAAATTATGTTGAGCCGAGCAAATTCAGCATCAATATGAAAGATCTCGTTAGAACTCGTTACTGTATACACCCAGAATATCTTCAAGATCAGATCGACCGCAGCCTTAAAAATCTAGGACTCCAGACTATTGACATATACTACATTCACAATCCTGAAAGACAGCTATTAAAAATTACCCCCGATATCTTCTACGATAAATTAAGAGCTGCTTTTGAGGTAATGGAAGATGCAGTTTTATCTGGACAAATTGCTGCTTACGGTCTAGCAACTTGGGAGGGCTTTCGTCTACCTGTTACTTCTCGCGAACACTTAGATTTAGCAAGAATTAAGTCTATTGCTCGAGAAGTTGCTGGAAACAAAGAAGACCAATTTCGATTCTTACAACTTCCTTTGAACATGACAATGCTCGAAGCACTCCTTTTACCGACTCAGAAAATTGAAGGACAATCAATCCCCGTCTTAGAAGCCGCTTATCGTTTAGGAATTATTCCAGTAGCGAGCAATTCGATTTGTAAAGCGCAAATCGCGGGACAGATTCCCGAAAATATCAATTGTGCTTTTGATGACAACCTTTGGACTGATTGCCAGCGCGGACTTCAATACACCCGAAGCGCTCCCGCTCTTGCCACTGCGCTCGTAGGAATGAAAACTATAGAACATATTGAAGAAAACTTAGCTCTGATGAATATCTCATCACTTGAAAGAAAAAACTTTCAGGAAATTACTGATTCAATTGTTCAAGAGTTAAGTATATTAGCGAATCCCATCTCAAAATTATGGAGTTATTTATCAATGCTCCCGAAGTTCATCGGTCGGCATTGCAAGATCCAGCGATGATAAGCAGGTAAGTAATTTTCCCCCATGTGAGCCGGAGGCTTTCTTGCAGAGTGCGACTGCTGAAGCCCGAAAGGGGAGCGCATTGCTGTTCCCTATTCGCTAGCCAAATGAAATGTTAAATTAATCAAGGCACGAGTGGGTATTTATGCAAATAAAACAAACTGATAAAACTAAACTTACAGATTGCCGTTTTTGCTCCTTGGTTTCTAAAGCTAACAAAGAAGACCCAATTGCTACAGCAGGTACTTGCGACCATTGGTTAATTATGGAAATTCCACAACCTTGGCCGCAAGAAATTTTTCAG